>JAJFIN010000329.1 GCA_021774955.1 Alphaproteobacteria bacterium
GATTAATGGCTCGGCATGTCTTTGAGACCGCCGGCATTCACAACATTAGTAAAGCCGTGGGATTTGAGTACTTTCTCGGCCTTGCCAGCGCGCCCACCGGATCGGCAATAAAGCACAATCGGTTTGGACTTGTCGGTGCCAAATTCATCAATGCGTGCATCGACCTGGTCGTGAGGAATGTTGACCGCGCCCTCGTAGGCGCCCCCGGCGAACTCCTCCGGCGTGCGGACATCGACTATGAGACCCTCGGCTGCGATCATCTCAGCGACGCTGGCGCCATCGGGACCGGTAGCAGTTGCTGGTTGACCCGCAAAATCTCGAACAAAGAAGGCCACAACGAGGACAAACCCAACCACAAACAAGCCGCGCGAGAAAATGCCAGACATCACTAATTCCTTTCGATCCATGGTCACATGCCATAGCTCGAAGTTGGGAGGATCGCAATAGGTTAAACGCTCAAACCTTGGTGAGGCGATAGACAAATGCCGATATTAGCAACGTATATTTAGCATTTTAGGAGGACGCGAAAACTCTACCGGCGGCAGCGTTAAACAACCGCTTGAGCCATTCCATGAGCCGCCGTCGCTGAACCACGATGTCCTCTCCAATCCCAATAAGAGCTGGGACAAGTAGTAACGTGACTGAAGTAGCAATGAGCACCCCAAAGGCAAGTGAGACCACCATCTGGGTTAAAAATGCGGCTTGAACACCCTGCACCATCATGATGGGGAAAAGACCAACAAAGGTTGTTGCCGACGTCAATACGATAGGACGAAAGCGTGACTGTGCACCGTCTACCAAGGCATGCCAGACATCCATGCCTTCATTTCTCAGTCGATTGATGAAATCAACCAGCACCAGATTGTCATTAATCACCACCCCAGCCGCAGCTGCAATACCCAGATAGGACATGATGCTAATATCAAGACCAAAGATGAGATGACCGATGATGGCCCCCATAAATCCAAAGGGCACGGCTGTCAAAATGATAATCGGTTGGGAATAGGATCGGAAGGCAATCGCTATCAACACGTAGATCGCAACGAGAGCAAAGAAAAGTAACATCCTAAAGGCGCGCATGAAATCTTCTTGTTCTTCTTGCACTCCACGCACACCAAAATCGAGCCCCGGATAATCATCTTCCCATTTTTGATAATAGTTCTCACGCAGGTCTTCCATGATTTCCTGAGAAGTTGCACCATCTTTCTTGAGGTTCGCCAAGACGTAATTCGTCCGTACCCCATCTTCTCGTCGGATATAGGCATAACCGGTTTGGAAATCGACATCAGCGACAACGTCAAAAGGTATTTGCTCTCCATTTGGCGTTCGAATACGCATTTCTGTTAGATTTTCAATAGAACGGCGTTCCTCAAGCGGATACCGGACCATAACCCGCACTTCATCTCTACCGCGCGGGATGCGTTCAACCTCTTCACCATAAAATGCTTGCCGAACCTGGCGTCCGACATCGGCAAGGGTGAGCGAGAGACTTTCAGCGCGCGGTTTCATGGTGAGCGCGACTTCTGGTTGACCACCGCGTTTTAGATCAAAGATGCCATAAACGCCATCATAGGTCGCCAATTGCTCGCGCATCGCCAGGGTACCTTTATCCAAACTCTCGGGGTTATCCGATGTTAGAAGAATGGCGATATCGAAGCCCTGGTCGTTAGCGGTATAGTCAAAACTAAATTCGAGCACATCTGGTATCGCGCCAGTTAGATCTCGCCACCGGTCAGCGATCTCTGGAACGGTAATCGGCATGTCATCGAAATTGTGTAGGTCAATGGTGACCCTGACGACATTGTTGTCAGCGGTCCCTTTCACATTTTGAACAAACCCCCCTTCAACGTTGGGTGCCATGTCCGCGAGTTCTCTTTTGAGTTTTAGGGCTGATCGTTCAATCTGACCCAATGCCGCCATGGTTTGTTCAAACGCAATCCCTTCCGGCAGCGTAATTTCAGCGACAATATTATCTTCGGTGAAACTCGGTGAAAAATTTGACCGAACCCAACCTGCTGACATCAGGGCAAACGTCAGGAATAGTGCGATAATAAAACTTGCCAATGTCGCGTAGCGCCAGCTAATGCAGAATTCGACCATCGGGCGGTAAACGGTTTTGGAGAAGTTTATCAGCCCTTGAGAAAACACGGTTTGAACTTGGCGAACGGTTTTGGACACTTGGTTTCTCGGTTCACGCTGAGGCTTCATACCCGAAAGATGGTGGGGAAGAATGAAAAGGCACTCCATGAGAGAGAACATCAGTGTCAGGATGACCACGACTGGGATCGCCGAGGTGATTTGTGCGGTTTCACCGGGTAGGAAAAAGTTGGGCACAAAAGCGATCATGGTTGTGAGCGCCGCAAAGATAATTGGTTTTGAAACGCGTTGTGCGCCCAAAATAGACGCTTCCCGACCACGTTTACCCTCTTCTTGAGCCAGATGGATGCTCTCGCCAACAATGATCGCATCATCGACGACAATCCCTAGCACAAGCAGAAATGCGAATGTCGATATGATGTTTATGGTGACAAATGTGTACGGGAGAATGAGGAAAGGACCTAAGAACGATATACCGATGCCAATTGTCACCCAGAAGGCAATGAGGGGTCTTAAGAATAAAAATAGTAGGATGAAGACAAGAATCAGTCCGCCTAAGGCGTTGCCAACAAGAAGATCTATTCGTTGTTCGAAGGCAACGGAATCATCACGCCACATCGTGAGTTCAATACCCTCAGGCATGCGGGCTTGCGCGTCTTCAACATAGGCTTTGACGCTCCGGCTCATGTCGACAACGTCAGCTGTGTTGTCCGACATGGCTTGGAGGAATACCGCCGGAACGCCGTTTAGTCGCGAAGCCGCCGGGGTTTCTTCAAAGCCGTCATTGACCACCGCGACATCGCGGACGGAGACGATTGTTCCATCGTCGCGCCTGCTTACCACGATGTCTTCGAAGTCTTTGCCGGTATAGGCTTGTCCGCGTGTCTTCAATTCGATGTCACCACCAGCAGCCCGCAGACTTCCAGCCGGAAGATTAATGGAAGACCCGCGCACCGCCGCGACGACATCATCAAAGCTGAGACCAAATTTCCTTAGATTGTGTTCTGAAACTTCAATCGACACTTCAACATTGCGAATGCCATCCAGCTCGACCATTGAGAGGTTAGGTAGAGCGGCAAGTTCGTCGCGCATCTGCAAGCCAAGCTCGCGCAATGTGCGTTCATCGGTTTGTCCAGAGACGGCAATACTCAGAACGCGATCCTTAAATTGAATCCTTTGCACTTGAGGGGTTTCTGTTTCCCTCGGAAAGGTCACGATCGAATCGATGCGAGTTTTCACATCGTTTAAAACCTCTTGGACATCAGCGCCAATTTCGGTTTCTATGGAGACGGTTCCGATGCCTTCGCGGGCGCGGGAAATAACCCGCTTGATACCGTTGACATCGCTGAGAGCTTCTTCAATACGAATGAGAATTCGCTCTTCAATTTCACGCGGGCCAGCGCCTCGATAGGGCACCGACACTTCTAACCAACCAATAACAACATTGGGAAAAATGATGCGACTGATACTTGGCATGTTAGCCAGGCCACCGACAATGATCGTCAACATTAACAAGGTCGAGGCGACGTGGTTTTCAGCGAACCATCTGATTATCTTCTTCATTGCACAACCTCAGCAGCAAAATTGGTATCGGTTTGCGTTGATGAATTGTCCTCAATGACCCGCACGAGCATATTCTCAGTTGCGACATCAAGGGCTGAAATACAGACCTGCTCATCGGCTAATATCTGTGCACGGACAACGGCGAAATCGCGTTCGGTTTGCAGGACTTCTGCGGTCCGGATATGCAAGCGATTGTCACTGTCGATCACCAGGATCGAGCCATCTTGACGTACGGCTTCACGTGGAACTTGAACAACATTTTCGAAAATGCGTCCGTCGATGCGCACTTCGACAAATAACCCCATCGGCAGCGGTATGCCGTGTTCATTGCCAGCGTAGGGATCCGACACCTGAGCGACCGCATAAACAACCCGGCTCACGGGATCGATGGCGCCTTCCGTGCGGACAATCTTTCCATGCCAGACATTGTCTTTGCCACCAAACTCAGCCCGCAATTCGACATTGGGTTGATTGCGTTCAAGGTCCGCTTTTTTGTTGGTGAGCGGAAGATTGAGTAAGGCAACCTGACGATCAGACAAAGGCAGTCTGATTTCGGCTATCGATGTGGCGTAAATTTCTGCGACCGGAACGCTGGCCGAAACATATTGACCGATGTCGACAGACCGTGTGCGAACGCGCCCAGCAAAAGGCGCTCTAAGTTCTGTGCGATCAAGACGCAATTGCGCTTCGGCGAGATCGGCTTTGGCAGATTTCAGCTTGGCTTTGGCATCAGCCATTTGAGGCAAGCGTAAGGCCAGAGGAGATGCTTCGCCATCGCCGAGTTCGTCCCATTCGCGCTTGGCTTGCGCCGATTCAGCCTGCTCGCGGATCAGGTTTTGCTGGGCCTCGGCAACGCGGGCCTCTGCTCTGATCACGGCCAGTTCATAATCTCGAGGTTCGATCCGTGCCAGCACTTCGTTGAGTTCAAAAAAACCACCGGCAACCAAGTTCGGGTTCATCTCAACGACTTTGCCAGACACCTCAGGCATCAATGTAATCTCTGTTCGCGGCACAACAGTGCCTTGCGTGACGACTTCGACCTGATGAGCTTGCGGTGCGACCGAAACTGCCCGTACGGGGCGCGCCTCTATCTCAACTTGTTGCGCTTCCGGGTCTGGTTTGGAATTGGCAACAAGTTTAACCAGCCCTAGTCCGACGACAAAGATCGCGACGGGTATTGTGGCTTTATAATATCGTTTCATCGGTCAACTTCCTGAGGACAGCACCGGCACAGACACAATCTGGTCGGCTTTGGGGGGTGTTTGGGTGGCGAGTTCAGTAGGGGGTAAATTCTCTGGATCAGGGATGCCACCGCCGAGCGCCAAATAAAGGGACACACGATTGTCGAGACGGCGGCGTTTGAGGTTCAACAGGCTGCGTTGGGCATCCAAGCTGCGGCGTTGCGCTTCGAGGAGCTCTAAGATGCCGCTCA
>JAJFIN010000330.1 GCA_021774955.1 Alphaproteobacteria bacterium
GCAACAAACTCAAGCAATACGGTGATGATGGAATTGATGTGCCACAGCCCGGCGATGTTCGCGGTCAATCAGTTGCCTGTTAGAAAATTCACCTGAGCTAGTGAGCCAGCGGGAAATACGAGCCGTATGAGTAATGCACAAACAACAAGCGCTGCTGTTTCGGAAGCTCCGGCAACCAATCTTAACCGTGTGCTCAAGGCAGTTCTGCGTGGCGATATCTTGTTTGCATTCTTCGTCATCTGCATATTGGCAGTCTTGCTAGCGCCGATGCCACGGCAAATACTGGATTTTGCGCTCGCCATTTCGATGGCTTTTTCCATCATGGTCCTCATGACGGCGTTGTTCATACAAAAGCCGCTCGAGTTCAGTGCATTTCCTACAGTTTTACTCCTCGCCACAATGATCCGACTGGCGCTCAACCTTGCATCGACACGGCTAATCCTCAGTCGAGGACATGAAGGTACAGACGCAGCCGGGAAAGTGATCGAAGCCTTCGGACGTTTCGTCATGCAAGGCAATGTGGTGATCGGGCTGATTGTGTTTTCGATATTGGTTCTCGTGAATTTCATCGTAATCACCAAAGGGTCTGGTCGAATTGCCGAGGTCGCAGCACGCTTCACACTGGATGCCATGCCCGGCAAGCAAATGGCTATCGATGCCGACCTATCTGCCGGTCTCATGGATGAGACCGAGGCTCGTACCAGACGAAAAGAACTCGAAGGCGAGTCCAACTTTTACGGCGCTATGGACGGTGCTTCTAAGTTTGTTCGAGGTGATGCGGTCGCTGGGCTCCTCATCACGCTGATAAATATTGTTGGCGGGATCATCATCGGTGTTGCTCAGCGCGACATGGCTTTGGGTGACGCCGCAAACACTTATACCGTGTTGACCATTGGTGACGGTATCGTCTCGCAAATTCCTGCACTTATTGTTTCAACTGCTGCCGGTCTCCTTGTCTCAAAATCTGGCATCGACGATGCCACCGACAAGGCGCTGAAGGACCAATTCACCAATTATCCACAAGGTCTGGCAATGGCCTCATTTGTCATGTTCTTCATGGCCATCCTTCCGGGAATTCCCTTCATTCCTTTTAGCGTCCTGGCGGCATGCACGGGTTATAGTGCCTGGGTTATTCAAAAACAGAAGGTGCAAAAGAAAGAACAAGAGATTGTCGCAGAAGCAGAAGCTCAAAGCGAGGCAAATGCTGGGCCGTCAGAAGAGCCGATCAGTGAAACATTGTCCATGGACAATCTCAAACTCGAATTGGGATATGGCCTCCTACCGTTGATTAATGATGCCCAGGGCCATCGTCTGACGGATCAAATCAAAGCTTTGCGTAAACAACTCGCAACCGATATGGGTTTTGTGACCCCCTCTGTTCGCATCCTCGACAACATGCAATTGGGCGCGAACAATTACGCAATCCGCGTGAAAGAGATGACCGCTGGTGAGGGAGAATTACGCATCGGACAACTCTTGGTCATGGACCCGCGCGGCGACGAAGTAGCGCTCCCTGGAGAAAGCACTCAAGAACCCACCTTTGGACTACCAGCGACTTGGGTTGACCAATCCCTTAAAGAGGAATCGACATTTCGCGGCTACACCGTGGTAGATCCCGCCACGGTTTTAACAACGCATCTGACTGAAATTCTAAAAGACAACATGGCCGAACTCCTCTCTTATGCGGAGACACGCAAATTGTTGGACGATCTGACAGACGGGCAGCAAAAGTTGGTGGAAGACATCGTTCCCAACCAAATGTCGGTAAGCGGCATTCAACGTGTGTTGCAAACTCTGCTGGCTGAGCGTATTTCCATTCGAGATTTACCAACAATCTTGGAAGGCATTGCCGAAGCAACAACATATACCCAAAATATCGTCCTCATCAGCGAACACGTCCGAACGCGTCTGGCGCGTCAAATTTCCATGGCCAATGCGGGCGAACAGAGTTACCTTCCACTCATCACTCTTTCTCCCAACTGGGAGCAAGCCTTTGCCGAAGGTCTTGTTGGTCAGGGCGACGACAAACAACTTTCGATGCCACCTAGTCAGTTACAGGAATTTATCACCGCAGTGCGTACACAGTTCGATGAAGCATCGCTGCTAGGGGAATCTCCAGTTTTGCTGACCAGTCCCGGAATCCGTCCGTACGTACGTTCCATCGTTGAGCGCTTCCGTCCACAGACCGTCATCATGTCGCAGAACGAAATCCACCCACAAGCGCGTCTTAAAACACTGGCGCAGGTTTAGGGGTAGATCATGCGGATCCGAACATTCTTTGCAGAAACAATGGAAGATGCCATGGATCAAGTCCGCGAAGCCATGGGTCCAGACGCAATCATAATATCATCTCATGAAAGCCCACGCGGCCGCGGTGCAGAAATTCGTGCTGCAATTGAAGAAAGCAATCTTAACACTGGGACTGACACCGCTGGTTCTCCACCCGGCCTTGCTATTGATGATGTATTAGAGGATCGCCTCCGGCAAGAATTGTTTGGCGAGATGCAATCTGCCATTTCAATTCATAAAGAGACGACTGCTAACAAATCAAAGGAACGTGTCAAAAAAACACGCCTCATACCTCCTAAAAAATCGATCGAGAAACGACCTGACGGGTGGGTCAAAACCGGAATAGCTGGTCTGGTCAAAGGCATTCAGTCGACCGGTGACGACGACTTCGATGAAACGGCCGATCAATTAACAAATGACGGCGACTTTGATACCGATATTTGGTCAGAGCAAGAACTGAAGCAATCTCTCACCTATCACAATGTTCCAGAACGCCTTCAAGAAGATCTCATTAGAACCGCACAAGCAACCGATGCTGAGGAAACGGCCATCGCTCTCGGTGCCGCATTCGATATGCGCTTGACCTTTGATCCTGTTCCTGCTTCACCTGCCCGACCAATTATTTTGATAGGCGCACCAGGCGTCGGTAAAACTGTTACGACTGCTAAGCTTGCAACTCAATCCGTACTCGCCGGTTTCGCACCAAAAATTGTCACTACAGATACTTTGCGTGCAGGTGCTGTTGCACAGCTCCAATCTTTCATGGACATCCTTAAATGCAATTTGAGCACAGCTGATAGTCCCGAAACTCTCAGACAATTTATTGTCGAAAACAATGAACATCCGATCTTTATCGATACACCAGCTACCAACCCGTTCAGCCGAAGTGAACTAAGAGACGTAACGGAATTTATCGATGCTGCTGGCGCCGAGCCCGTATGGGTCGTGGCCGCCGATGCCAATCCACATGATTTGGTCGACATGGCGGAAATTTTCTCCAAACTTCACATCAAACGTTTGATCGCCACGCGGATCGACACAACACGCCGCCTCGGGGGCATTGTCGCCGCTGCCGAAAAAACCAATATGGCATTTGCTCAGGTCAGCATCACACCCTATGTGGCGCAAGGCCTCAGCACCCTAAACCCTCTCTCTCTAGCTAGACTGATTACAAAAACCCAAGGCAAACCGAATAACGACGATTCAAAACCGGTTGGTCGAGGATTACCTTCGAAACAGAACAAAAGCCTCAGAAAGGCGCGTCAATGAGTGCACAATCCGCAAATGTCCGACTAGTACAGGGTTCGCGCACCATTGTGCCAAATCTGATTACTGTTGCATCCGGAAAGGGAGGAGTTGGTAAAACATGGTTTTCTGCAACACTTGCCCACGCTTTGAGTTTTGAAGGTGCGAAAGTTCTCTTGTTCGATGGAGATCTTGGCCTTGCAAATATCGACGTTCAGCTCGGTCTGACGCCAGACCGGGATCTAGGCAGCGTTATTGCGGGCCGTGCGGAATTAGAAGAAGCAGTTAGTCCGTTCCAAGGTGGTGCTATTGCGCAGCCTAGCGAAGGGGAAAAATCAGAGCGTCAAGTTGGTTTCGATGTCTTGGCCGGTCGCTCTGGATCAGGATCATTGGGAACACTTTCGCGCCAAGAACTGCAACGGTTAACGACTGGACTAAGCAAAATTGCGACAAACTATGATTGGGTCATTATTGATCTCGCTGCAGGTATCGACACAGCGGCAAAAACACTTTCAACACCCAGCGGTAAGATTTTTGTCGTGTTAACAGATGAGCCAACTTCACTCACCGATGCTTATGCGTTCATCAAAGTGATGGTGATGCGCGATCCGCAAATGGTAATAGAAGTTGTGGTCAATATGGCCGAAGACAAATTAGAGGGAAAGCGGACCTACGAAACACTGACGCGTGTGTGCAAAAATTTCCTGAATTTCGAACCAACGTTGGCCGGCATTATTCGGCGAGACCAAAAAGTGAAGCTATCCATTCGCCAACAAACCTCGATTCTCAACCGCTACCCACAGACCCAAGCCGCCAAGGACGCGGTGCAAATCGCGCAAAATCTGCAAAAAAACTAGATTTTGAATACATGCTTGGGAAACGGTGCGAATTGCCCTATCCTCCCCTCATTCGATGGAGCGGTCCACACTAGTGGCTGCTCGGGGAAAATTCGAAAGGGGGAATCTATGGATATCGGTGAAATGGTCGACATTGTTGTCGCCTCGTTTAACACTCAGAATATTGCTCAAGGTCTGGTTATCGCTTTTGTCGCGTTTCTAATGTTGCGGCGCTATAGCCAAGTGCTCATTTTCGGTGTGGTCTGTTTGATTTTCGATCTGCTCCTTGTTCCGCTCGCATTGTCTGCAGTAAACGGCGCAGAGTTTTCAAACCTAACCGGCGATGCTCTCGACCTCATAAAAGGATACGGCTCGGATCCCGCCTATGTGGTTATCCGGTTTGTCTTCTTCTTTATGGTGATGAGCTTGCTACACGGACTACGCGGATTGTTCCGTAGGACATAAGACAAGCGCCCTTCTTTTGACATCAATGCAGCGCAGAGTGGCAATGTTTACTCTGCGCTAGCGTTCCGTGTGGAACATGGTATGATCTCTTTGCTGATGACACAAAGTAAAGGGAACGCACATGTCTGTCCTCATTTTACTCGGATTTTTAGCACTCGTCGCCCTCTGGGGTGTCGCTATCTACAACACGTTGGTCAGTATGCGGACGCATGTCAATGAAGGGTGGAGTGGCATCGAAACTCAGCTCAAGCGCCGGGCAAACCTGATCCCTAATCTAGTCGAAACCGTCAAAGGCTATGCCAAGCACGAGCAATCTACACTCGAAGAAGTCACGTCAATGCGGACACGCGCCATGGCCGGAGGATCCATATCTGATCGCGCAGCCGCAGAAGGGGCTCTAACTGCTGCATTAGGCCATCTTATGGCTGTGGCTGAGGCTTACCCAGATCTCAAAGCCAATGAAAACTTCAAATCTCTCCAAGGAGATCTGCGTGATACAGAGGATCAAATCCAACTTGCTCGGCGGTATTACAATGGCACCGTGCGTGAGCTGAACATCAAAGTTCAGGCTTTTCCCTCCAATCTGATCGCTAACAATTTTGGATTTTCCAAAGCAGAATTTTTTGAACTCGAAAACGAATCTGAACGGGCGGTACCGCAAGTATCGTTTTGACGCCATGCATCAGCATCCAACATCAATTCGTTACAATGTCCAGATAGCTCTGGGAGTAACCGCCTTTTGGCTATTTCTCACAATACCAGTCTCAGCACGAGAAGAAATTCTCTCCTTCGTCTCAGATATCGTCATAAACCAAGATCGAAGTTTGACGGTCACCGAAACCATCCAGGTCAATGTCGAAGGCGATCAAATCAAACGCGGCATATTTCGGGTATTTCCCACTAGATACAAAACAGCCAAAGGTCGGCAGATGAATGTCGGCTTCGAAATCCTTTCAACTAAAAGAGACGGCCGCAGAGAGCCCTATCATACAGAAAAGAGGTCAAATGGCGTTGCGATTTATTTTGGGCAATCGGGCGTGTTCTTGGCTCCCAATATATATACTTATGAACTCACCTACCGAACAACTCGTCAGCTGGGATTCTTTGATGGATATGATGAAATCTATTGGAACGTTACTGGAAACGATTGGGGCTTCCCGATCAGCAATGCACGCGTAATTGTACATCTGCCTAGTAGTGCCCGCTTAATTTCCGCAGATGGCTACACCGGACGCCAAGGAAGCAAAGAACAAAGCTATCAGGTTATTTCTGAGTTCCCACCGACACTGGAAACGACCCGTGCCCTCAATACTGGTGAAGGTTTTACCATCGCCATCGCTTGGCCACCGGGTTACATCGAGCGCCCCACGGAAACGGAAAAATTGAAGGGCTTTGTTGGGGATAACATCTCAATTGGATTATTGTTTATCGGCGTTTTGGTCGTAGGCACCTACTACGGATGGACTTGGCATCGGTTTGGCCGTGATCCCGACGGCGGCACAATTATACCGCGCTTCATACCGCCGCACGGGTTTTCTCCCGCAGCAGCCCGTTTTGTCTATCTGATGAAATATGACCGTACAGCGTTTACTGCAGCTCTTATCAACATGGCAGTAAAAGGTACCATAAAAATTATCCAGCTAGATAAGGACACGACAATAGAAGCGAAAAAGACTGACCTCACAGTCCTGTCATCTGGCGAGCACAAGATATGGTTGGGACTACTTGAAGGTCGAGAAAGTTTAAGTCTCAAAAACGAAAATCATAAAGAAATACAAAAGGCCATCAAATCATTCCGCGAAACGGTTCAGGCCGAATACGAAAGCGCCTATTTCGCATCTAACAAATATCTCTTCTACATCGGCATTTCCATGAGCAGTCTATTCGCCCTGTTCGGATTAATCGCGCATCCAGATTTGCGTATTGCAATAACGTCTGCAGCAGTACCGGTAATCCTGGTTTTTCTTATAAGTACATTGACTGCCCGGTACCTGCGCGTCCGCGACATTTCTCGCGCACTCGTTTCAAGCTACAATGCTTGGACAGACATCCACATTCAGCTCCCGATCTTGCTGATCTTGGGCGGATTTTTTTTGATACAGAACCTTTGGCAAGGTATTTTCGACTCTGCCTATTTTGTTCTATACGCGGCCCTCGCGACATTCAATGCTCTCGCCTATCACCTTCTGAAAGCACCAACAAAAGCTGGTCGTGCTATAATGGATGAAATCGAAGGTTTCAAAATGTACCTAGCGACTGCTGAGCAAGATCGTTTAGACAAACTCCATCCACCGGAAAAAACGCCCGAACTGTTTGAAAAATTACTTCCCTATGCGATTGCTTTGGATGTTGAAAATCAATGGGCCGACCAATTCGAAGATGTGCTTGCGGCTTTGAAGGCCAAAGGCGAAGAATATGAACCTGTGTGGTATTCGGGGTCGAATAGACACAACCGCAATTTTTCGAGATCAATTAAAACATCAGTTTCCTCCGCCGTTGCATCTGCAGCTACTGCACCAGGGTCGTCGTCAGGTTCCTCCGGCGGTGGGTTCTCTGGCGGTGGTGGAGGTGGCGGTGGTGGTGGTGGCTGGTGACGCCAACCACATATCCGATCTCAATAATGTGGATCCAAGCGTTCGTGGCGGCTCAAGGAATCTTGACCACCACCCATGCCGAGGATGAAAAGTAATCCGCCAACGATACCCATATTTTTACCAAACAATTGAAGCTCGCTGACAAAGACATCACCCGGCATCGACCAAAAATTGTGCAATGTGACATTAACAACAAGCGTGAATAAAATAAGCACACCAGCAGAAATTCGCACGCGGTAACCTAACAATAGTGCCGCACCGAAAGTAATCTCCGTGACCGTTGCAAGACCAGCAAATACCGGCGCGAAAAAGACCCCCTTCATCTCGAGGAGCACGATCGTACCCTGCCAATCCTGGGTCTTCATAATTCCAGGCAGCAGGAAAAACAATCCCAACATAGCCCGGCCGAAGAGTGTTGCTGTTCTCAGATAATTGTTCATTACGCGCTCGATACCGTTACTTTATAACTCGTAGACCTAGTCGCGAAAGTTCACATATTGCAAAGGCTGCTCTAAACCCAAATCTTTCACAAATTGAATGACTTCCTGCAAGTCGTCACGTTTTTTTCCCGAGACGCGCAGCTCATCACCTTGAACAGACACCTGAACTTTCAACTTCGACCCTTTGATGTCTTTGACAATCTTTTTTGCCAGGTCTCGTTCGATCCCTTGTTTTATCTTGACCATTTGGCGCACGGATTGTCCTGCTGATTGTTCTGGATTTTGATAATCCAAAACACCCACTTCAATTTTTCTTTTCGCGAGATGCCCCTGAAGCATCTCATGCAATTGCCGCAGCTTTAGGTCATCATCCGCGAACAGTTTGATCACATCATCTTCAAAATCCGCCTTAGACGACGAACCCTTAAAATCATAGCGCTGTGTGATTTCCCGAGTGACGTTCTGGACAGCATTGTCAACCTCAGCCATGTCGGTTTTAGAAACAATATCAAAGGACGGCATGTTCATTTCTCCAGCTATTCGGGAATTTAGCCATAACATAGTTAGGCTGAGCGTCAATTGCGTTCAGAATCTTTGTCCAACCGGCGATACCGGTCAGTGGCAATTTCATCTAGTTCACCTTGCTCACGACGATTTTGTTCAACCTTTTCCCGCGCCAGCCTTCGCTCCTCCAAAACCTCTATCTTCTTCAATTCCTGATAGGCTTCGACAAGTTCTTCTTTGGCAACACTAATTTCCTCTTCCAGCGCTTCCTTTGCATTCGCTATCTGCTCACGCTTGCCCATCGCTGCATTGAGAAATTGTGGATAGGCGTAAGTTCCGACTTCAACCGTATTGGCGTTCACTTGTTCGACGGACATTGAAATGACTATCTGATCATCCTCGACGTCCAATGCTGTCATTTGTGAATAAAGATCCCCGAGCACTTTTCGACGCTCATCAACAATCCAGGAACGGTATCGAATTAGCGCAGCGCGACTTTTCACCAACTATCCCTCTTCAGCCAAGTGATTGCATTTCGTGAAAGGCAGCGTCGTTTTCAAATATATCCGCCAATATTTGGTAGCCGAGGGCGAGATTGGAGGGGTCATCCTTGGCTTGACCCAAAAACGCCTCGAGCTGAGGATAATATTCTATTGCCTTGTCGACAGCGGCATCGCTGCCTGCACGATATGCCCCAAGACTGATAAGCTCTGCCATATCTTCATAGGCCGACAGACATCGTCGGGCATAAGTAACCAGCGCCTGTTCTTCAGGTGAATTACATCCAGGCATCGTCCGCGAAATTGATTTCAGAACATTAATCGCTGGGAAGCGCCCGCGCTCCGCAATACTTCGCTCCATCACAACGTGCCCATCAAGGATACCACGGACAGCATCCGCAATCGGTTCGTTGTGGTCATCTCCATCGACGAGCACAGTGAATAATCCGGTTATGTCGCCATGTTCTTGTTGACCGGGTCCGGCTCTTTCTAACAATTTAGGCAGTTCGGAAAAAACCGTCGGTGTATATCCTTTGGTCGTCGGCGGCTCGCCACTCGACAGGCCAATTTCGCGTTGAGCCATGGCAAATCTGGTTATGCTGTCGATAAGGCAAAGAACTTGGGATCCGTGATCCCGAAAATACTCTGCTAAAGTCAGCGTCAAATATGCTGCCTGCCGACGCATTAACGCAGATTCGTCTGAAGTTGCGACAACAACAATGCTCTTTG
>JAJFIN010000034.1 GCA_021774955.1 Alphaproteobacteria bacterium
TTGATGAATCTGCTGGCTATCTGATGAGTTTGATCAGTGATCTTCTCGATATGTCGAAAATTGATGCCGGGCGGTTAGACATTGCTCAAGAGCAGTTTGATCTGGTTGATTTGGTTGAATTCTTATGCGCGTCGCTTCAACTCACTGCAGAAGGTCACGGCTTGAATCTAGAGAGTGAAATCGAATTTGACTTTCACCAAACTTACATCGGTGACCCAGCAAAAATACGCCAAATCCTGACAAATCTATTGAACAATGCCATCAAATTTACTGACCAAGGTCATATAAAACTCGAGCTTTCAACTGATGACGGACATGTTTTATTGCGCGTAACTGATACCGGCTCCGGCATCGATGAAGAAGCATTAGCGAAAGTGTTTGATCGCTTTCATCAACTTGATCGTATAGACGGTGTGAAAGAAGTTGGTGCAGGATTGGGTTTAGCGATCAGCGCAGATCTCGCTGCACATATGGGTGGACACCTGACAGCAGAAAGCACACTTGGAAAAGGCTCAACCTTTATCCTGAGATTACCGTTGGAGCGGATTCATGTCGCTACATCACCGGCGCCTACCGCGCCCAAGATGCCCGTCGACTCTGGTGAAAATGTTGATAAAGACATTTCAATTCTAGTGGCGGAGGACAACCTCACAAATCAGAAAGTGATCCAGGCCATATTGGACATGATTGGCTATTCAGCAACGTTCGTCAGCGATGGCCAGAGTGCGGTTGATCTGTTGGATGAACAAGCTTTTGATCTCATCATCATGGACCAACAAATGCCTATTCTCAGCGGTGATGATGCCATCAGACTCATAAGAGCCCGGGACGATTGGAAACGAGATGTCCCCATCCTTGCGCTTACAGCCAATGCCATGGATGGAACCCGTAACCATTTCATTGAAGTGGGTGCGAACGAGTATATGTCTAAACCGCTTGATATTGAGGCATTCACTGAGGTGACAACACGGCTTGCCAGGATCGGCAATTTGAAGCGAGCAAAAGCTGCATAGATCCAAAATTACTTAGTTCACTATAGATTAAACGATTGCGTCTATCCTGCATTGGTCGATTTCTCTGGGAAAGCAACCGACCGGGCTCTGGACTCCAACGATGACGTCACTCAAAGACCACAAAACCCAATACGCTGTCCCAATCAATGCGCTGTTGTCGTGGCTAGATGGTCTCGCTGGAGTATCAATCCACGAAAACTTTGTTGAGGCCGTTCGGGCACGCGTGCTTATTGTTGTTTCTCTGGTCTGTGCTGTTTTCGCTGTCCTGGGATTGTTAGAAGGCATTCTCTTTCTTGATCTCAGTGCTAGAAGTATTCTGATAGCGACTTTTGGAATGCTGTGTATGGCGAGTGCTGTACCGGCAACAATATTGTCCGGAAATATTAAAATCGCCGCCTGGTTTCTCGTTGGTGGCCTCTACATATCCACGCTAGAAAATGCCCTAAGAACTGGTGGCCTGAGCGGTCATGTCACTCCAGTGTTTATCGTGCTGCCGCTCATCTTAGGTTTTTTCATCGGAGCTCGGGCCAGCATTGTTATTTCAATCGTGACCATTGCGACTTTCATTGGTCTTTATCTCGCAGCAATTAATGGTTCATTGGACCTCACAGGCATGGGGTTTGAACGCGATCAACAACAACACCTCCTCTATTTTGTTTTCCTAACAATCGGTCTTTCCCTTCTCACGTTGGTGTTCCTAGCAGTGACAACACATTCAGGTATCAACATTGCAAAAGCGCGAGACGCGGCCGAGGCATCCAATCAGCAAAAATCTGATTTTATTGCCAATATGAGTCATGAAATCCGTACACCAATGAACGGTGTTCTGGCGATGAACCAAATTCTGCTCACAACCGAATTGACACCTCTTCAGCGACAATATGCTCAAACTGTTGATCATTCGGCGGCCTATTTAATGAACTTAGTTAGCGATCTGCTCGACCTTTCCAAAATCGATGCCGGTCACTTGGATATTGCAAGCGAGCAATTTAATCTGGTCGAGCTCGTCCAATTCCTGTGCACATCGTTCGATGCCGCTGCTGAAAATAAAAATCTCTCGCTTGTGTGTAAAATTCCACCGACATTCCACAACCAATATATCGGCGATCCGGGTAAACTTCGTCAGATTCTCACCAACCTCATCAACAACGCAATCAAATTCACCGACAAAGGCGAGGTAAAACTTAGTCTGACATCTGAGAATGGCATTGTTAGCTTTAATGTGAGCGATACCGGACACGGCATCCATGAAAGCGCGTTGGAGAGCGTGTTTGATCGTTTTCACCAGCTTAAAAGAAACGATGGTGTGAAGGAGTCTGGCGCTGGGTTAGGGTTGGCCATCAGCCGAGACCTTGCTTTGCATATGGGCGGTGACTTGACGGTCAAAAGCACTTTTGGCGAGGGAACAATTTTCACCCTTTCGCTTCCACTTGAACAGATTACCACCGTATCAGACGATGCGGTGTCTCTGCCCGTTAAACAAATCGAACGCAGTGAAGTTCTGGGTGATGAAATGTCAGTCCTCGTTGCCGAAGATAATGTCATCAATCAAAACGTTATTCAGGCACTCATGGACATGATCGGCTATTCCGCCACTTTTGTTGTTGATGGACAAAGTGCTGTGAACTTAATGGATACTAAAACATTTGATCTTGTCATTATGGATCATCAGATGCCGATCATGGATGGCGACGAAGCCATTAAACTCATCAGAGCACGTAACGATTGGAAACGTGATATCCCCATCCTCGCCCTCACGGCCAATGCCATGGACAGCACCCGTGAATATTTCATTGATATTGGTGCCAACGAGTACATGTCCAAACCCTTGAACATCGAGACTTTTACCTGCGTCGTGAAGCAGCTTGCTTCCGTCGGGCATTCTCTCTGCACAAAAGCGGCTTAAGGCCGATTAGGCGAGTCGATAAGCAAGTGTGACCGACTTGCGTCGTGGACTTTAGGGTTCCCCCAAAATTCGATCAATTCACCATGAATTAAGCGATTTCGCTTACTTTTGTTTCTAAGCAATTCTGTGCTTGAGCATTGGACCAAAATACATGTCCCAAACCAAAGATGATGATAACCGCCGCGCGCGCGCGATGGATGCATTTTGTGGGCGGTTGGACGCCCTCGTCGGCGTTTCCAGTCATGATGACTTTGTCGGCGCCGTGCGTGCCCGCACCCTCATGATAGCGTCTGTCGTTTATTCATTGTTAATGGCACTAGCAATTCTCCAGGGAATATTGGCTCTCAATCCACCAAAATTATTTCTATCAATTCAATTCCTTTGTCTTGTACTGGTCGCAGGGTGTGCGCCGGCGCTCGTGAAAACAAAGAGCGTTAAACTGGCTTCTATGTTTATTCTGATTGGACTTTATTTCTCTGTAGTCGTTAATTCCGTCCGTACCGGCGGTATCTCCGGTCAACTGACACCCATTTTATGCTCCCTGCCCATAGGGGTAGGTTTTTTTGTTGGCCTTCGTGCCAGTATAATATGTTTGGCCTTTGTGTTACTGACGTTTGGCGCTCTGCTATGGGTTACAGTCAGCGGGACTTTTTCATTTGTTGAATATGGTGCTCTCATAGATAGCCAGCAAAATTTTTTATATCTCTCGATTTTGACTATCGGCTTAACGGCTCTATCTTTTTCTTTTATGGTCGTTACGGCGCAATCCTCCCGAACCATCGAGAATGCACGGGATGCAGCGGAAGCTTCCGATCAGCAAAAATCTGACTTTATCGCTAATATGAGTCATGAAATTCGTACACCGATGAATGGTGTGTTAGCGATGAACCAGCTTCTGCTTGCCTCCGATTTGACGCCAACTCAAAGGCAATATGCAAAAACTGTTGATGAATCTGCTTCTTACCTCATGAATTTGATCAGTAACTTGCTTGATCTTTCGAAAATAGACGCCGGGCATCTAGATATT
>JAJFIN010000331.1 GCA_021774955.1 Alphaproteobacteria bacterium
GCGCGTTTTTCGGCAAAGGCGATGGCGCCTTCGCGCGCGTCTTCGCTGGACATAACCGGGGCGGTAATGACGTTCTGTTTTTTGAACATTTCATCGCTCGACCAGTCCTGAGATTCGAACACAACTTGCTTCGAAGCGGCAACCGCCAACGGACCATTAGCGCAGATAACTTTGGCCAATTCTTTGGCGGCCTCGAGAGCGGTGCCTGCAGGCACGACTTTATTGATCAGCCCCATTTCATAAGCGCGCTCTGAAGACATGAACTCCCCGGTAAGCGCCAATTCCATGGCGAGGCGCGGTGGAATCTGGCGAGGAAGTTTAACCAATCCGCCAGCCGCAGCGGCAAGACCACGCTTTACCTCAGGAATACCGAATTTGGAATTGTCGGCGGCAACAATGAGATCGCAAGTGATGGCAAGCTCAAAACCACCGGCCAAGGCATACCCTTCGACGGCGGCGATGATCGGTTTTTTGGGTGGGGCCTGGGTGATGCCGGCAAAACCCCGGCCTTCGACAACCGGGAATTCGCCGGTCACAAAAGCTTTCAAATCCATGCCTGAACAAAAGGTGCCTCCGGCGCCGGTCAGGATTGCAACGCGGATATTATCGCTGCCATCAAGCTCGTCCATGGCTGCGGCAATGCCTTCGGCGACAGCCCGGTTTGCGGCATTCCGCGCTTCAGGCCGATTGATGGTCACGATCATGATACCGTCTTCAACTTCACTCAATACTGCATCGGTCATTCTTCCACTCCTTGTTTGTTGTTATGATTTGTTGGTCGTTGAGTTAACTGGCCCCAGCTTTCATCGCATGTTCCCAGCCCGCTTCACCGGTGATCCGTACACGTTCTGTTAAAGCTTCAGCATCAGCCGTTGGATCGTTTGCCGTGCCATCGACGATGCGACCGACAATGCCTTGGACGATACCGCCAATGCGAAAGAGATTATAGGCCTTGTAGAAAGATGGATTTTCAATTGGCCCGCGGCCGGTTAGTTCGCAATACCAGCCGATATATTCGTCCAACGTTGGCACGCCATGTTTTTCAAAATCGAGATTGACAAAACTGCGGGTGCCGGTGCCCTCCGGGTCGGGTGAATACCAGGCCATGGTATTATAAAAAAGGTCGCCAAGCGGATGACCGATCGTGCTCAATTCCCAATCAAGCACGGCAGCGACCCGCGGTTCGGTGGGATGAAACAAGATATTGTGAAGGGCAAAGTCGCCATGGACGAGACTGACCGAATCATCTTCCGGGATTGCCGTCGGCAGCCATTCGATTAGCTTGTCCATGGTTTCGATTTTGGCGGTTTCGGATAATTGGTATTGTTTGCTCCAGCGTGAGATTTGGCGGGCGAAATAATTGCCCGGCCGGCCGAAATCTTCAAGGCCGAGCGCGGCATAGTCAAAGGAGTGAAGTTTAGCCAAGGTTTCGCACATTGAGCGGAACACTTTGCGGCGCTGTTCGGGCGCCAGTTCAAGCATCCGGAAGTCCCAGAACACGCGCCCCTCGACACATTCCATTATGTAAAAAGCGGTACCAAGCACACTGTCATCTTCACAAAGGATATAGGCACGTGGCGCGGGGAAATCGGTCTGGTTAAGCGCGCTGATAACGCGGTATTCGCGGTCAACCGCGTGCGCGGACGGCAATAGCTTGCCGGGTGGCTTACGGCGCAAGACATAGCTCTGCTTGGGCGTGTCGAGTTTATAGGTAGGGTTCGACTGGCCGCCGGAAAACTGGGAAATCTTGAGAGGCCCTTCAAATCCCTCAACATGGGCGGCCATATAATCGACGAGTTTTGCCTCGTCAAACCGGTGTTTTTCGACAATTTCTACGGTATCTGCCATGACCAACCTTCTTTGTTGTTATCTATTTGGTGGCGCAGGATTAGGATATTTTGTCATGTCCTGGGCAATATAGACGAATGAAACACCGAACATCCAGCAATAGTGGCCGCCTCTGGCTCAGGGCTGAATCGGCCTTAGTTGCGAGCACTCCTTGGCCCGTGTCAAAAGCGCGTGAGGGGGCAAAATATTTGCTTTCAATCATTTCAAAAAGGCCAATAAAACCTATATGTTAAGGAGGCATTTGGAGGGTACCAGCCGATGGTTGACATCCCACAAAGCCAGCACTATGGTCGCGCGCCTTCAGGGATCGTTGAGATGGTTTCACCGCCAAAATTTGTGAATTCGATTTGGTGATGCCCTCCCACGTGCCTAGATTTTTCGCGCACTAGAGCCGATGTGACCCGCGGCAATTTACTATTGAGGCGCTTTAATAAAAGCGGCCCTCGAACGAGTATCGGATATGACATTATGCAGATCCAGGTGAGTGGAAAACAAATCGACATTGGGGATGCTTTGCGTACTCATGTGTCAGATCGTTTGGACAGCGGCGTTGCCAAATATTTTGGACGCGCAGTAGATGCTCATGTCGCTTTCACCCGTGAAGGCAGCGAGTTTAGAAGTGACACTTCGGTGCATTTAAGCTCCGGCATATCGCTTCAGGCGAGTGGCCAAGCTGGTGAAATTTATTCAGCCTTTGACAAGGCTGCCGAGCGGTTAGAAAAGCGGCTGCGACGGTATAAACGACGCCTCAAAGACCATCACAATACGCACAAAGAAAGACCGCCCGAATCGCTTCAGGCGACCCATGCTGTGCTAGCTGCGGAAAGCGATGTTGATGATGAACCTGAAAACCTACAACCGGTTGTCGTGGCCGAAGACGTCACGGATGTTAAGACACTCACTGTGGGTCAAGCGGTGATGCAATTGGAGTTGATTGATGCGCCGGTTCTGTTATTTACCAACAGCGCAAACGACGCCCTCAACGCGGTCTATCGTCGTGCGGATGGCAATATCGGTTGGGTCGACCCCAACAATGCACTCAAAGGCAAAAGTTAAGCGTTTGGGCCAAATCTTCCCAGGCTCAATGGCGGCCTGGAAATATGTGTTAACTTTGGAATTTATTTAGTTCCGTAGTGTAGAAAGCAATGTGTGATGGACTTATCAGATCTCGTAAACCCCAGTGCTGTCGTAGCAGCCCTCAAAGCGACTAGTAAAAAGCAGGCGCTTCAAGAGGTTGCGGCGCGGGCTTCTGCGCTTACGGGACTTGATTCGCGCGTTATTTTCGAAAAGCTGATTGAGCGTGAACGCCTCGGCACGACCGGCGTTGGACTGGGCATCGCAATTCCCCACGGCAAGTTTGCTGAGCTTGATCGCGTTTACGGTTTGTTTACCCGGTTGGAAACACCCGTCGATTTCGATTCTCTCGATGACCAACCGGTTGATCTCATCTTCACTTTGCTGGCCCCTGAAGAAGCTGGTGCTGAGCATCTCAAAGCACTGGCACGTGTTTCTCGCCTGATGCGCAATAGCGATGTGTGCGATAAACTTCGGGGTACGGACGATGCGGAAGCGCTTTACGCCCTGTTGATCGAAGCGCAGACGCAACACGCAGCTTAAGTTCTTCAAAAAATTTTAGTGAACGCTAACAGGCTCCATGCCGTATTGACGGGCACCGATGAAGGCCATTTCACGGTCATCGAGTACCGCCATGGGCGTGCCATCGGCAGCGTGAACCATATAGAGCTGGACGCCGTCGGGTAAATCTTTAATGCCCTCCAGGGCGGAACTTTTAACTTCTTCTGACTTTACAGGCTTGACGTAAACAATAGAGTTCGCGCCCAATGCTGCCAGATCATCAATAGACATGACGTTGTTGCCCTCTTCCATCGACATCTCCTTCCTCACTTTCATTACTCTGCTGCATCTTCAGCGACAAGATCAATCGCTGAATCTTTCCCATTGGTCTTCGCCTTGTTGGATTTGATCTCAATGGTTTTAACTTCGGTCGTAGAAATCGGTCGGACAAGATCAATTGCCAGAAGACCGTTGTCCAAATTGGCGCCAACAATCTCAATGCCATCGGCAAGGACAAACGTTTTCTGAAATTGGCGCGCGGCTATACCGCGATGGAGATAGTTTTTATCCTGATCATCGGCTTGCTGGCCGCGTATGACCAATTGATTGTCTTCAAGCGTGACCGCCAGGTCTTCTTTGGTGAAGCCGGCAACCGCCAAGACAATACGAATCGTAGCGCCTTCGCATTCTTCGATATTGTAGGGAGGGTAGCCGTCTTGGGTAGATTTTCCGATGCGATCAAGCACACGCTCCACCTCATCAAACCCCAACATAAATGGGCTACTAAAAAACGTCTCACGGGACATGTATGGCGTCCTTTCAAAAAGCGACTGATCGGTGGCTCTCCGCGCCCGCGCGCTTGCAAACCACCCTTCGCTCCCAATATGGCGAGCGACAAATGTTACTTTTGGCATGATCGAGCCGGAAAACCGGCCTCCACTTTTCCTGATCATGCCCCTGTTTCCAGCCCTTTTGGCGCTGGTTGTTATGTTTAATTTGGGCATTTTCGCCGATTTTTCAAGATGGAGCGGCACTTTTGAGCTAGAAGACGGTCGATCCCCCGGTTCTGCCCAGCCGATCCTTTTTTTAAAGAGCCATTACTAGACCCGGCCCTGCACTTTCAAATGCTGGTTTTTGCATCGCTATGACAAGCCTGATCGACCTCGAAAATGCTCCACTGTTGGTGTTCGATGACAATCTGACCGCCAGGGGTAATTCGTTTGTCTTTCATCAGCCGAAGCGGGTGATTGTTTGCACCGAACCTGAGACCGTCGACCGCGCTTTTGATGACCTTGAGACCGCATTGGCGCAAGATTTTTGGGTGGCGGGGTTTTTCAGCTACGAGCTTGGCTATTTGTTTGAACCCAAGCTACAGAATTTACTGCCGGGCGGCCGCGAGCAACCGCTCATGTGGTTTGGCGTTTTTGATCAACCGCAAGTTCTCACAACATCGCAATGCGATGCATTGTTTGCCGGTGAAATAGAAGGCTCCTCATTTTCACTTTCTGACCTTACGCTGGGTTTGAACGAGGAAGCGTTCACGCAACGTTTTGACATTATCAAAGCCTATATTGAAGCAGGCGACATTTATCAGGCGAATTTTACTTTTCCGGTTACCTTCGATTATGAAGGCACACCTCCAGCGCTCTATCACGCACTGCGCGCGGCTCAACCGGTAACCTATGGCGCCTTTATGAATCTGGGCGATGATGTGCTCATGTCGCGGTCGCCAGAATTGTTTGTGAAAATCGATGGTGACAAAATAACGGCGCGCCCGATGAAAGGAACAGCAAAACGCGCACCGTCCTTCGCAGATGATCAAGAAATTGCAGCTCGGCTTGCCCGCGACCCCAAGCAGCAGGCTGAAAACCTGATGATCCTTGACCTTTTACGCAACGACCTCGCCCGGGTTAGCGAGCCTGGTAGCGTTCATGTGCCCAGTATTTTCGATGTCGAAACGTTTCGAACGGTGCACCAGATGACATCGACAGTCGAAGCGCGGTTGAAACAAAGTCAACCTTGGCGTGACATTATTGGAAGCTTGTTCCCCTGCGGATCAATTACCGGCGCGCCCAAAGTTCGTGCCATGGAAATCTTGCGAGAAATGGAAGACATGCCACGCGGTGTCTATACCGGTGCGATGGGTATGATCGCGCCTAATGGCGATGCCAGTTTTAATGTTGCGATTAGAACACTAGCGCTTACGAGACAAGATGACATGACGTGGCGAGGTCGTGCCGGTGTTGGTGGTGGTATTGTCGCTGATTCAACAGCCGAGGATGAATACGAAGAATGCCGAACCAAGCTTCAGTTTCTCAATGCCGTACAAGATCCCCATGTCCACAATAATTTTCAATTGATCGAAACGATGCGTTGGCAGCCTGATACTGGCTTTGCCTTGTTTGATAAACACCTCCAGCGGCTGTCAGCATCCGCACAATATTTTGATTTTCCGTGCAAAGTTTCCATGGCAAGGGAAGTGCTTGAGGAAGCCGTTATCGCTTGCGGAGATGTGCCGCAACGGGTTCGATTGTTGCTTTCTGACGATGGCGAAATATCAGTAACGATATCACCCCTGCCCGATAACCAAAGCGTCTCTTGGTGCTTTTGCGTATCCGAGCGCACTACCCACAGTGACAATGTTTTTCTCTATCACAAAACGACCAACCGCCAGTTCTATGATCAAGAACGGATTGAGCTCAATCGTCTTACCGGTTGCGATGAAGTTTTGTTTGTGAACGAACGCGGAGAGGTGACCGAAGGGTCGCTATCGAATGTGTTCCTTGAGCGGGAGGGGCGTTTGCTCACACCGGCGCTACATTGTGGATTGCTCAATGGGATTTTGCGACAACATCTCTTAGAGACTAATCAAGTGCGTGAAGCGGTTCTCACACTTGAAGACCTTGGGCAGGGCAAAGTCTATTTTGGCAATTCGGTGCGTGGGCTGGTGCCTACTTTGTTAGTAGCGGCCCCTTGAGTAAGGCCATGACCCCATCATAAGTTGCCTTCTCGCCGCGGATTATGCCAATGTGAGCCGCGCTCTTTCAATCAGGGTGTGGATGTCACGGCGCAGGTTTTAAAGTCATCCTAAAAGAATACGAATGGGGAAAGTCATGAAGCGGGTTGCACTGATACTCTTAGCTTTTGTTGTTGTTCTTAGTGGTGTGGTGATCCTACGAACAGTGCTTTACAAACCCGACGCCTCGAAGATTTTTGAGACCGTTGAAATCTCTGTTGATGGCGATCGCATTGCTCAAAATCTTTCTCAAGCTATACGCTTTAAAACCATCTCCCATCAAGATCCGGCGCAGTTTGAGCCGCTCGCCTTTGAAGGCTTTGCCACTTGGCTTGAAGCTGCCTATCCGGAAGTCCACGCCAACCTCACACGCGAACGCATCGCGGACTATACGCTTTTGTTCAAATGGCAAGGCCGTGACACAGGTTCAAAACCCATTCTACTGACCGGCCATTACGATGTCGTGCCGGTTATTCCGGGAACGGAGGAGCAATGGACACATGATCCTTTCGCGGGCGATATCGTTGATGGCTTGATCTGGGGGCGCGGCGCACTCGACGACAAAAGCGCAGTAATCGCGATGCTCGAAGCCGCGACTGTTCTGTTGGCCGAGGGCTTCACGCCCGAACGCACGATCTATTTGAGTTTCGGTCATGACGAGGAAATTGGGGGTAATAAGGGCGCTGCCGGTGTCGCCGACCACCTTAAAGCTCAAGGTGTTCAATTGGCTTGGTCGCTTGATGAAGGGTCGTTCGTGCTGGACGACATGTTCCCCGGTGTCACAACGCCGATTGCCAGCATCAATGTCGCCGAAAAAGGCTATGTCACGCTTGAACTCGTGGCCCATGGCGCGGGCGGGCATTCATCCATGCCGCCAAAGAAGACCGCGGTCGGTATCCTGGCCAAGGCCATTGATGACCTTCAGAATTCACCCTTTCCCGGTGGCATGAGTGGCGGCAGTGAAGGATTGTTCGAGGCCGCGGGCCCACATTTGCCGTTTTCACAAAGGATCGTATTTGCCAATCGCTGGCTCTTGGGTGGCATGCTTGAAGACATCTTAGCTGCAAGCCCGACAACCGATGCGATGATGCGCACGACCATTGCACCGACCATGCTGTCAGGCAGTATCAAGGAAAACGTTTTGCCGATCACGGCCACGGCCGTCGTAAACTTCCGACTTCACCCGCGCGATAATGTCGATGATGTCATCGCCCATGTGAAACGTGCCATTGATAATGACAGCATCGACATCAATGTGATCACAGCCAATGAAGCCTCGCCGGTGTCGAGCGATACTTCTGATGGATTTGTCAGCATCGCTAATTCGACCACAGCGATCTATGGCAATGTCATCGTCGCGTCGGGGCTGACAATTGCCGGTACCGATAGCAAGCATTACAACACCGTCGCTGACGATGCCTATCGGTACAACCCGATGATTGTCGGCCCGTCGGAGCTTAATGGCTTTCATGGCACGAACGAGAAAATCAGTGTTGAGAATATGGTGCATGCGACGCAGTTTTATGTGCATCTGATGAAGGGAGAATGACCTTCAGTCCAGCGTGCAGCCAGTTTTCTGAGAGAGGTCTTCAAGGAGCTGGTAGCCTTCGATCCTTTTAACTTCTACTCCATCACCTTCCTTGATCCAGGTTGGCGTGGGGCCGATGTTTTTCGCTAAACATAGCTCGACCTGTGTTTCAGGCGCGTTGGGGTTGCACTCGATCTCTTTGATTTCCTCGAAAGCTTCGCCGAAGGCTTTTCTCTGGGCGCGGCAAGCAGAGCACGTGATCGAGCCATACACCACCCACCCAGTGTCTGCTAAACATTTGGCGAACGCAGTTCGAGATTCGAGCGATGGTTCCTCTTGCGAACAGGCAATGAGCCCTGAGCAGACCAGGCACGCGACAATCGTTAGCTGAAAAGTTTTTGTGCGCTTCATGCGAACCCTCCCGAATTATAATAAAAGATGAGAAAGCCTCCTAGAGAGATCATTAGAATTCCCAATGCGAGGTTCATCCATTTCCGGTTTCTCGTTCGCCACCTTTTTAA
>JAJFIN010000332.1 GCA_021774955.1 Alphaproteobacteria bacterium
CGGTCCAGTCGACCGGTCCGCCAGCAGATGGTCTCAGAAATGATCGCATTGGCAACAGCGAACGCCGCGCCAGCCGAGCCAGCCGAACCAGATGAACAGACTCTGCGCGCATTTTATGATGACAATCTGCACCTTGTCGGAACACAGACCTTTGTCCGCGTGCGCCACGCCGTCATTGCAGGAGATATGGGTGACATGCTCTCGCCTATTCAAGAAGGGATCCACCAGGGCCAAGATTTTGAAACATTAATCAACGCCGAACCGCTAGCAGAATGGTCGCGTGTCCCAAATGCGCTTTTGCCGGAAGCAAAGCTGCGCGACTATTTAGGGCCATCGCTTGCGCAACAAACGATGGACGGACAAGTCGATGAGATCATAGGGCCGATTGAGATTGGAAAAGCGACTCACTATGTCCAAATCATAGAACGCAACCAAACCGCCCAAAAATCATTCGAAGACGCGCGAGACATTCTTCTTGCCGAATGGGTACGTACTCAAGATGACAAAGCCTTAGCGGATTACTTGGAACGACTACGTCGTCAGGCGAAAATCGAGATTTCAGGATCGCCAAATTCATGATCCGGGTCCTCTGCTTAATATTGGCACTTCTTTTCAATGTGGTTGAGGCTCAGGCACATTCACGCAGTGAATCCTTTTCTGTATGGGAAGCAGAGGGTAAAATACTTTCCGGTGTTTTCAGTATTGAGGCACGCCGGGCAACGCTTCTTTATGGCATGGCGTTGCAAGATACATCTCTCCAGACATTACTCATCAATCATTTGAATGAGACGATCAGCCTATCCCAAGAGGGCATGATTTGTGGTGCTTCCCAAACGCTTCGCGATTTACCTGCAAAGCCGGGATCCTTCCGCATACAACTTACTTTCGAATGCCCCAAGGAGATCTCAAGCGCAAACTCTCAACTTCACATAAAAAGCTTCTTCGATATATCACCGTCTCACGTTCACGGCGCACGCGTTGATCTTGGAGAGAGGTGGGTTGAAGCGCTTCTTACGTCTGCCCAGCCAACGCTCACAATTTCTTTGACCAAAGCTAAGCCGGTAAACGCACTGTCGAATTTCGTCACCATGACCCGGATCGGTGCGGCACATGTACTATCGGGACTTGATCACATGGCATTTCTGTTGGCGTTGATGTTGCTTTGTACTGGCTGGCGCATGCTTGTCTGGACCATCACGGCATTCACGGGAGGGCATTCAATCACACTAGCACTTGTTGCTCTTGAATGGGTGCGCCCGGCAAGTGGTGCTATCGAGCTCATGATCGGGTTTTCCATCCTCGTTGCGGCGATGGATTCATCCCTTTCAGGCGACGCGCGCAAGCGCTCATATATAATGCTCGCGGGTCTCACCCTAATTCTTATGTTGGTTGGGTTTGCGTTTTCGCCACTCGCGCTTCCTTCAATGGTTTTTATTGGGCTGGCACTTTATGCTGCACTCTATGGAATGCAGAAACCAAGTGAGACAAACGCGCTCGGAGCCTATCTTCCCGTCCTTCTAGCCGGAACCTTCGGTCTTGTTCACGGTGCCGGGTTCGCCGCAAGTTTTCTGGAACTCGACATGCGCGCTATGTCCATCTTGCCTGCACTATTAGCGTTCAATATCGGTGTTGAACTTGGGCAACTCGTCGCATTTGTCAGTGCTTTGGCAGTCTATGGCTTGATCAAGAAGTGGCTCAAGGACTATCAAATCGGCCAGGCGCAAGTGGTCTTACAATCAGCCCTCATCGGCCTCGGCATGTTCTGGTTTGTCAGCCGGGCACTCAGCTTCGCGTGATCGGCAATGATTCCTTGATCGTTGCGCTCTTTTGAGGAATAACGCCGCTCTAACAAGAATTTATTGGAAACCCGTCATGACTGCATCAAACACTTGGCCTGCTTTTAACTGGGAAGACCCACTTCTCCTTACAGAAGCGTTGGCAGAAGATGAGCGCCTCATCAAAGATGCCGCGCACGCTTATTGTCAGGACAAGCTGATGCCGCGTGTGCTTGAGGCCCATCGCCACGAGACCTTCGATCCGGAGATCATGCGTGAGATGGGCGAGCAGGGTTTCCTCGGCTGCACTTTGCCCGAAGAATATGGCTGCGCTGGCGTCAATTATGTTGCCTACGGTTTAATCTCGCGCGAAGTCGAGCGCGTGGATTCCGGATATCGCTCAGCCTTTTCCGTTCAATCGTCATTGGTCATGTATCCAATCTACGCCTATGGCACTGAAGAACAACGGCAAAAATATTTACCCAAACTTGCGACCGGCGAGTGGATCGGTTGCTTCGGGTTGACCGAACCGGATGCCGGTTCCGATCCAGGCGCCATGAAAACCCGTGCCAAAAAAGTTGACGGCGGTTGGGTCATGAATGGTGCCAAGATGTGGATCTCCAATTCTCCGGTTGCAGATGTCTTTGTCGTCTGGGCGAAAACCGAAGACGATAAGATCCGCGGCTTCGTTCTTGAAAAAGGCATGAAGGGTCTGTCGGCACCAAAGATTGAAGGTAAGTTTTCTCTGCGCGCGTCGATCACCGGCGAAGTCGTGATGGAAGATGTCTTTGTACCGGAAGATCATTTGCTGCCTAATGTCGAAGGGCTCAAGGGACCGTTTGGCTGTCTCAACAATGCCCGCTTCGGGATTTCTTGGGGCGCGATGGGGGCGGCAGAATTTTGCTGGCATGCGGCCCGTCAATACACGCTCGACCGCATCATGTTCGGTCGTCCGCTGGCGGCAACCCAATTGATTCAGAAAAAACTCGCTGATATGCAAACCGAAATCACGCTTGGAGTGTCCGCTTGTTTAACCGCAAGCCGCCTTAAGGATGACAACAAGCTGGCACCGGAAGCCATATCCCTTTTGAAGCGCAACAATTGCGGCAAAGCATTAGATATCGCCCGCATGGCCCGCGACATGCACGGTGGCAATGGTGTTTCTGACGAGTTCCATGTCATCCGTCATGTGTTGAACCTCGAAGCGGTCAACACTTATGAAGGTACGCATGACGTTCATGCGCTAATCTTGGGTCGTGCCCAGACCGGTATTCAGGCGTTTTCTTAAATTCGGTTGAGACGTCCCAACATACTCTGGACACATCTCCATCTCCTCCGTTCGTCATCCCTGGCAAGCGAAGCGCGACCAGGGATC
>JAJFIN010000333.1 GCA_021774955.1 Alphaproteobacteria bacterium
CCCAAGTGTGGTATCTGAAAGGCTCAGGCCTTGAGCAGGCCCCGTGGAGCCATCAAGCCCCAATCCTTTGAGCAGATTTTTCCCCTTGCTGAACCAATCGTCAGCGGAAGCTGGTCGAACATGCGCCAGCGAAGCGATCGACGCCAGAAAAACGGTGCGGCGGCTAATTTTCATAAGATGATCCCCTTTTCGACACCCCCAAGCTTGACCCTCCCTCTCTATGAGATGAGATCAGAGCATAGGGATGATGATAGCATAATTTGGCCAGAACTGGGCCTCACCGAAGAATCTGCTAGTGCCTCACTTTGAATTTCTTTTCTTGTAGGACTTGGGCCGACCCAGTTTCGGAGCCCGTGCATCAATCAAGCCTACAATCCATTCCATATCATGCAGGGTATCACTTACACCGGCTTCCATTGCCGGGGTGACTTTCAGTGATTTGTGTATCCGGCAAAAATTATAATACACGAAATAGAGCGAGAGCATATGGATGTGGTTCTCGACCTTTTTTGAGAAGGCATTGGTCAACCGTGTAGACATGCGCATAGTCAGGTTCTGGCGTTCAACGTGAGATGTGGAGACGTAGGCCAGATCGGGGTTACCTTCCACACGGCGTTTGCGCGCACCCGTGCAGATTGATGGGCTGTACTTGCGTTCCGGGCTTTTGTTGGGCTCTTCTCCGTACAGCTTAATCAGTTGGGCATAATCCACATCGCCACCAAAAGCGCCTTCAACGGCTTCAACGGCTTCCAGATAGGCTCTATGGCCGTCGGTAGTAAGTTGGACCCTATTCGCCAGCCGTGAGCGCAGATCGTCCATAAATTCGATGGCATAGCCCGCATCGCGTCCGCCAACCATCCATGACAGGATCATCTTGCTATCACTATCAAGAGCCGTCCATGTCCACACATCGCCCGCATTGCTAGGGGCTGATTTGGCCATTTTCACGTTCTTTTGCTTAGCGTAGACGAAGGACCAGATTTCATCGCACTGGACCTTGGAGGCGTTCACTTCGCGCACCGTTTCGTCATGATAGGCGGCACAGGCTTCCCCCGCCTGAACCAGTACCTTGGAAACGGTATTGATCGAAACCCCGACAACGCGGCTGATAGACCGCATAGAAGAACCCTCAACCAGCATTGAGAGGATTTGTACGCGCTTATGCAAGCGCAATTTGTTCATGCCCATAATATATGAACTATTATTCTTAGCGTCAATTATATTTTTCAGTATATTTGCGTTTTTGACTCGCCTTTTCGTTGTTTGTTCGCAATCATGAGGAGTGTTTACTCCTTTTAAACTTATATAGTTGACTTATATGTCAATAAGCGATGAAATTAAAGGCCGGATTGGGTTGCTCGTCGACGAAGAGCGGTTGTTTTGCTTGTCGCCTATGTTAGGAGGTGAGCAAGTGGTTCGGACCATATTTGTTTCTCAAGAAGTTAACGACTGCATTCACGGTCCATTTGAAGACAATTTTGATGACATGAGGTTTGCTGAGTTTAGGAGTGTTTTGGATTCATTTATTTTAGGCTGGTTATTCACCGTTGCCGAAAAGCCATACAACAAGCCTGGCTATACAATGTTAGCGCGGGTTGATCCGGTTGGGGCTGAGGTATGGGATATAAGATGCGTTGCAGCCGGTCATGGCATTCGTTGTTTTGGATCATTTGCAGGCAAGGATACTTTTATTGCGCTTACTTGGAATTACCGAGAAAACTTGTGTAGTGCAGTTGACTGGAAATACGCGATAGCAGAATGCAAGACGACGTGGGCAGGATTGTTTGGCACGCTAAAACCTTTCAAGGGAAAAAATTTAGATGAGTATCTCACTGAAAACTACCGCACCGTCTAAACCGACTGGAAGCGGCAAGGTTTCTTTTGGTACCCTTAGTTATTTTCGGAGCAGAAATAAGCATAGGGTGTTTAACCTTGTAATTAAGGAATTTGAAAAGAGTGGACTAACGCAAGCTGATCTTGGGCGAAGGTTGGGCATGGATACTGGCCAATTAAGCCGTTATCTCAATGCGCCAGGAAACTGGACTCTTGATATGTTGAGCGATTTTTTGTTTGCAATTTCTGGCGCAGAAGCGGGCTACGATATTGTCTATCCATTGGAACAACCACCACGCAATTTTACGGAACCGCCTTGGTTGCAAAAATTCGTAAGATCACCGCGAACTCGCCATAGTACTGATCTGAACCGTGTCTTATTAGACAACAAACAACAAACGAATGTTGCAAGCAATACTGTTGCGCGCGAAGCTCTATGGGAGCCTGCTTAATGGCGAAAAAAACCCCAACTATTAAAATATCTACTGTTCTACTTTGCGATGACGCTCGCAGAGAGGATACTGGCAAAGATATATTGATAGGTGTTTATTGTGGTGATGTTATTGTGGGTGAACTGCCCACAAACATAATTGTTTGCTTGTGGCTGTTAATTGAAACCAGAACATCTGGTAAAGTTGATAAGGAAATTAGAATTATCAATCCTGTAGACCAACCAATTTTAAGTGGCAAGTTAAGCGCCACTATTAATACGGATGAAAAGGGTTACGCTTCTTTCATGTTGCCGAGATTGCTTCTCGCCATTGAAAAAGAAGGCATTATAAAATTTCAGTGGAGATCTCCTAAGGGAAGGTGGTCTACAATCCTCACTAAGAATGTGAGGTTGAGTCGAGAAACTGATACGTTTAAACCTTAGGGCTCCACCGTTTTAAAGCAGCTTTTCTCGCAATCTCAGACCGCTGCTCCGGCGTCATAGATTTTGCCCGAGCCTTCCCACCCTTACGACCCAACTCTTGCGCAGCGGCGTTCTTTCCCTCATCAGAGGGCTTATCCTCTTCAATCTCACCAGTGGCGATCTTAGCGATCTTGACGGCGACTCCTATAACGTCACCGGGGCGCTTTTCACCTTTAGGGCCTTTAGGCATTGTCTAGTGCCTCGAAATATTCGCGCATCATTGTTCCAACATCGTCCATGTTGACAAAAACTTGCTTCTTCAGATTAGATCGTTTTGTTGGATCGGTTTCACGCACAATCATTTGCCACTGCACCTTTATGCCGTCTAGCTGATCTTGAATGTCTTGTCGCAGTTTTTCCAAATGTGACATGTTCACTCCTATTGCTTATCGGTAAGCATATAGGAGATATATAGGGAATTTAAGGGCTAATTTCAAACTGGGACTCACCGAAGAATCTTTTCAATTTCGCTCGCGGCGGCGAATAGGGCCGCTTCCCCACCTGGGGCACAGGCAAGAGAAATACCGGGGAGCAGTCCTGTTTCGCTATCCGCGAAGGCAGGCGCCGGAATCGAAATAGACGGCAAATCAAGGACATTCATCACGGTCATAGGTAAGAACAGTCTTTTGCCGGCGGGCCACCCGATCGACCGCGTGGCCCGGCCATGGGACAAGGCCAGCTCCGTGCTGGTCGGAAAGATCAAAAGCCCATCATTTCCCAAAAGTGTGCGCACGCGTTCGCGTTGTTCCAAAACCATTTGTTTTGTAGCGTCAAGTGACGCTTGAGAACGGCGCAGCAAACGCATGCCCCAGAGTTGCATAAACACGAAAGGTGACACCTGCCGACGCCCGGTGATAGCTCCAAGCGTTTCGCGCATAAGGGAAAACTCTTCCCCTTGCGCATTTTTCAAAAGCCTGTGCATAGCTGGTTCAAATTCGGCGCCGATCAGATCGAGATGCGCCTG
>JAJFIN010000334.1 GCA_021774955.1 Alphaproteobacteria bacterium
CGGCGCTATCGTAGGTTTCATCGCCACGGGTGGAACGATTCCGGATGCCGTAATAGGTTTTCGAAGCACGTACGAGCTTGAGGATCTCTTTGACCACGCCATGCATGTAAACTGCTAGTGATGATCCGCCGTAACAGACCAGTGCCAGTCTTAATTCTTTTTCGCGCATTCACCGCTTTCCGAAATATCTATGCGGGTTTTGGCGAACTGTAGATAGGTTCGGTGGAGATGGCGAGAGCGAATACGTGCTTGCTCATTTCTAAGCTCGATTGGTTTTAAAGCTCTTACGACAGTGCTTCTGCTCCTGGCAGACCGACCATCAGTTCACAAGGCACCATGCCCCCGTCGACGACATATTCTCCGCCGGTGCAGTAAGAGCCCATTTCGGAGCCAAGAAACAGCGCCATGTTAGCGACTTCGTTGGGTTCGCCGACGCGACCCAAGGGAGTTTTCTTGAAATAGGCTTGTACTCCCGGATCGTCACCTGGCGACATGGCCGTATTGACACCGCCGGGGTGGATTGAGTTTACACGGATGCCGCTGTGGCCGAGTTCAGCTGCTGCGGCTTTGGTCATACCACGCACGGCCCATTTTGAAGCGGCATAGACCAGTAATCCGTTGGATCCTTTTAATCCATCGACAGAGGAAACGTTGATAATCGAGCCTGATTTTTTCTCTTTCATATGAGGTGTGACGGTTTTCATGCCCAGAAAAGTACCGACTTGGTTGATGGAGATAACGCGCATGTAATCTTCAAGTGGTGTGTGTTCCAAAGCAGAGAAGTGCAGCACTGCGGCGTTGTTGATGAGAATGTCGATTTTACCCAGGCGCTTTATGGTGTTTGCGACTAGGCATTGCCATCCCTCTTCTTGGCTGACATCGAGATGGACATAGTGAGCCGCATCACCGATATCCTGGGCAACAGTTTCTCCTTCGTCGTCAAGTATGTCAGCCAAAACAACTTGAGCCCCCTGTTCGGCAAAGAGCCGAGCCTCTGATTCACCCATGCCGCGTGCGGCTCCAGTTATGACGGCAACTTTTCCATCTAGAAGTTTGTTCACATTACTCTCCGAAATTTGTTGTTCTTATTTAGCTCTGTATGGGGATGTATCTTTTCTAATTTGGTTGATTGCCAGCCAGATGGTTTGCAGCAGCATAGCCAAATATTAAGGCTGGACCGAGTGTGGTGCCGGCACCAGGATATTTTGACCCCATCATTGAGGCGGAGCAATTGCCGATGGCGTAAAGCCCGGCAATGGGATCACCGGCTTGGTTCAGTACACGCGCGTCACAATCTGTTGCGAGGCCACCTTTGGTCCCTAATTCTCCCGGGTAAATTGTCACGCCGTAATAGGGCGGTTTGTCCAGCGGGCCAAGGCAAGGATTTGGTGTTACTTTGGGGTCACCATAAGTTCGGTCATGGTCGTCCTCGCCGCGATGGAAATCTTCGTCGACACCTGTTTCAGCGAATTTTTTCATACGTTCGGCCGTTTCAACGAGGCCGTCAGCATTGATATCCAATTGTTTGGCGAGTTCTTCCAGAGTGTCGGCTTTTTTCAAGAAGCCCTTTTTCAAACGAGAGGGGATAGCCCAATCGGGTTGATATTGGCGGTTTAAGATCGGTCCGAACATGTAATTGTCGCGATAGCGAGAGTCGAAAACTGCATAAGCTGGAATGCATTTCTCACCCGCCTTGTAGGCTCCATACATCGCTTCGCCGTAGGTGTTGTAGGGTAGTGCTTCGTTCATGAAGCGGTTGCCGTCTTTGGTGACAAAAACAAGGCCAGGCTTTGATTTTTCGTTAAACAATGCGATGGCGGATTTCTGTCCTGGAACGCGCACAACGGGCGCCCACCAGGCTTCTTCCATAAAGTCGGTTGCGGCACCAATTTCGATCCCCGCTTTGATCATATCTCCAGTGTTACTGTGCTGTGCGGCGGTCCAGTCAGTTTGTGAAGGTTGAGGTAAAAATTCTTCACGCATTTCTTGGTTAGATTCAAAACCACCAGCGGCAAGGATCACACCTTTTTCGACATTGATGTGTGTGGTGTCGCCGTCCCGTTCTATAACAACACCGGTAATTTGACCATTGTCCGTGATCAGATCTTTTGCACTGGAGTTCAAATGGATGGGAATGCCACGATCACGCAACGCTAAATACAATCCACCGACGAGACTGTTGCCTTGAGTTAATCGGCGATCCCGTTTGCCTTTCAGGCGGCCAACTATGTCGAGTAAATAGTTGATGAAGATCCCGCGTTGTATTTTTTTGTAACCCGGTGCGGTGGAAAGGATCTGCATCCCTTCCAAGATACTCATGTTAATTCTACCCATCGCTTTACTGGTGATGGGGGCTTCGTTCATTTTGTAGAGCATCTTGCCCATGGGAATACCGCTGATGGGTGATGGGTCCATGGTCCGGCCGCCGGATTTCCATCCGGGTATGTTTGGATAATAATCGGCATATCCAGGGGCCGGGACATATTGCACTTGGGTGTTTGCCATGAGGAAGTCGAGCATGGGTTGACCGAGGTCGATATAGGTCTTGAGTTTATCGTCTCCGACCTTATCCTCGATAAGGGCACGCATATATTCAAAGGCTTCTTCTTTACTGTCGTCGACGTCTATGTCTTTTAAATACCGGTTAGATGGGATCCAAATGCCGCCACCGGACATGGCCGAAGTGCCACCCAAATTGGCACTCTTTTCAATAACCATTACAGAAAGCCCGTGATGGCTCGCGCGTAGGGCCGAAATCAAGCCGCCAGCCCCGGTTCCAACAACTACGACATCAACTGTATGCTCCGACGCCATAAAGGCTCCCCGATTCACAGGTAAAACAATCAATCGCGTTGATTTATAGCGGTATAGTCAACGCAATTAAACAAAAATATCTAGTAATGTTGTTTAATTGCGTAGAATTGGGGCTGCCAATACCGTGATATCAGTTCGAGACCTTACGTTGCAATTATTGAAGTGAGACGATCAAATGGGCGGAAGAGCCGGTTGAGAAGAAAAGAACTCGTAAAAGAAGGAAAACGCAATGAACAGCCAAACGAGCCCCGTCTATCAAGTTGAAGCTTATAACACTGCCACAGCTAGCGAGAATAAGATCCATGACGATGCAATCGCTCAGAAATTTGGATTTACTGGGGGGCTC
>JAJFIN010000335.1 GCA_021774955.1 Alphaproteobacteria bacterium
GGGTGGACTTGGCCGTAGAACCCTTCTGTCTCGAAGATGGAGTTCAGTACTTCTTCGGTACATTCACTGAAGGCGATCATTGGAGCGCCATCTATTCTGGTACGCCATTTGGTGTAGCTTCTTTCTCGGTCCTAAACGGCAATTTTGATAGCCCGTTTGCTTCAACACCCATCGCACTGCGTTTGGGTGGTACCGCTGGCGGTTGCGGAGATTCTTGCCAATACACCATCAAAAAGAGCAAATCCAAACGTGGCTGTAGAACATGCCCAGAAGTAGGCGATACCTTTGAGCCATTGACCAGCTGTGAAAAAGTCAAGGATTGCAAGAAGAAAATCAAGACCACCATCGGATGCCCCGACGGTCCTGGCCTATGCAAAATTAAAGGCAAGCGATCCGGCTGCTCTTAAGACAGCCACATGACATGCAAGAGCATGCATGAATGCTAATACATCAGATGCCATGTAGGTCGGCTTAAACCCGACACTGTCCACCACCCACAAGCGTCAGGGTGAAACCGACGTACATGGCTCTGTTATATTCGTACCATATGCGGATTGTATTAACGAAAAATGCTGGAAGTGATCAACCCACCAATACGAACGCTGGTATACTCAATAAAACATTATGTGTAGTGAACATTGGAAGCTGTCTATGAGCCACAGTTCACAGCTTTCAAAAAATCAGGGCAATCATCAATGAACACCGTGTGAATCCCCTCTTGATTTTTCCACGAAATTTTGCCTTTGCCTTTTCGATTGATAATCATAAAACCAAGCTCACCATTGTTATCGATAGCCAATTCCGTGCCTACTAGCAACGTCGATTTAACATTGATTTTTAATGTGTCGCCACTGCACTTGACTTTAAACTTATTAATGTGCTCACAGTTGATTTCTTCGCATTCTACTGGAAAGAGAGGTATCTCAGACAGAACCCATGTTGGATCATTGGCCTCTCCATCCGGATCGGCATTGTCACCTCGCGTTCCGTGATTACCAAATCGTGAATAATCTTCCACTATCTGCCCCTCGCCTTCATTGAAACGCCAATAACCCACGAGCCCATTCTCATCCCCACACAACGCAGAGTTCATCGTCTGCTTAATTTGATCAGCCGTACGTGCGATACTCCAAATACGGATTTCATCCATCTCACCTTCTAATCTTGTATGTGACCCATTAATTCCGCCTAATAAAACATCTGTACCTATTTGGTTTTTCATAATTTCAAATTCAGTGAATTTACTTGCGACAAGCTCAGAATCGATATAAATGCGTAATTCTCCAGCTTGTTCATCAAATACGCCAGCCACATGGTGAAACACTTCCCAATTATAATTTCCTACGTCCACCAGAACGAAAGAAATATTATTCGAATCGTCATAGAATCGAAAATGAAGTCGACCATTATCAAAAAAAAGCCAATAGGGAGCCAACCCATTACGTGGATCATCTTTTATAACAACATGACCAAATCCTGATATGGTTGCACGAACCCATGCTTCAATAGTCACGCTGCCTGTTACGGAAAGACTATCAGAATCAAGCACGTAAACGTAATCATCATCACCGTCAAACTCCAGTGCATAACCCGATGTATCAAAGTCCAGTATAAGTACATCCTGTTGCGCTTCCTTAAACTGTTCTCCGAAATCAAATCTGGCAGCTATGGTTTCAACTGATGGCTCTGCAACTTCCAATGACGATAAATTCCCAAACGCATCTATCTCAGCAAATGCGCCAGGTATCATTTCCAGGTCTGCAAAGAGTGTTACTTCAAACTCCTGTTCGTTATCGAACTGTGCAAAGACCCTATAATTTTCTGTTGAGTTTTCTAGTATCTGATCGGGCCCTTCAATTCTCAAGCCCGTCAATTCCTGCGCTGCTGTCATAGCGCATGACAATCCAAACAACAACATTCCGATTTTCAACCTCATTTTCATTAGTGTGCCTCTATTGTGATGAACAAATTAGATTACTCTCATATAACATCAAACAGTCTAATATTTTCTAAATGAGAATTCAATGAGATCATTTCAGTATGATACTACTAATACTGACATATACTATTGGGTATAGGATAAAAACGCATGTAATATCGCACATCAATGTATTGCATATGCTATTCACCCAGGTCCAATAAATGCGCCTTTAACGCCGTTTGTTCCTGCATCAGCTCCTCCAGTCGTTCGCGCTCGGCGGCGACGATTGTTGGGTTGGCGTTGGCTGTGAATTTTTCGTTGCTGAGCTTTCGTTGTTTGCCGGTGATCTCTTTGTCGAGCGCTTCAAGTGATTTATTGATTCGTTTTCGTTCGGCATCGTCATCGCTGATATCGAGAACGTAGACTTGCGTTCGGCCTACGCGGACGCTTGCGGCGTTGACCGGTCGTTTGGCTTCCGATGTCACATCCAGCGATTTGACGTTGGCCATGTGCAGCACGATATGCTTGTGCGATTCAAACCCGGCCATATAAGCCTCAGGGATAACGACGATCGCGCTGAGCTGCTCTTTCGGAGACACCTTGCACTGAGCACGTAAATCGCGAACCGCTCGAACCACATC
>JAJFIN010000336.1 GCA_021774955.1 Alphaproteobacteria bacterium
TGATAAGCAGGTGCCATTGTTTTCTGCACATATTGTATATGAAGTTTCCAGGTGGTGAATGCTATGCATCAATCAGAACGAAGTGAAAAAATACTCGAGCACCTAGAGAGCAAGCCCTATATTTCGGTTACTCAGCTGTCGGAAATGTTGGATGCTTCCGAGGCGACCATCCGAAGAGACCTCAAGCGCCTCGAACAGTCTTCGCAGGTTAAGCGCTTGCACGGAGGGGCAGTACGGGAACCACAGCGTCAAGAAAGACAACACCTTTCGGGTACACCGTTTGAACGAAATTTACAGGTCAACATTGAGAAGAAACGTAGAATCGCAAAAAAGGCTGCGGAGCTGTGTGATGAAGGAGAGTCAATTATCATTGACGGCGGAAGCACGACCTATTTCATGTGCCCACACCTCCGTACCCTCGACCTGCAGATACTGACCAATTCTCTCCATATCGCCGAAGACCTCCTTACCAACGGCCGCGCGCGGATTCTTCTACCCGGGGGCGAATTATTCCGTGAGCAAAACATCATTTTAAATCCGTTTCAGAACGACTGGATTCAGAATCATAGCGCCTCCACGATGTTTATGAGTGCGCAGGCAATTACAGCGGTTGGTCTTACACAGGCAGATTCTTTGATAGTCCGCGCCGAATTGCAATTGATGGAACGAGCAGAGAAACTTATCGTTCTGATGGACAGCGCCAAGTTTAACCGAGCCGCCAGCCTCGTGCTCTGCCCCTTGGAGCGGATCGATGTGGTTGTTACCGATGCAGGTGTGACCGACGATAATATCGAAATGCTCGAACAGGCAGGGGTTAAAGTTGTTATTGCAGATTCGAAATAGCTACATAGGCTTTGTCACAAACTTGGATAGTTTGATGGTTGGGTCGGTTAGCATGATCAAATGACCCAGATCAGCTATCGCAATCTCCACTTTCCACCATTAATCGTTCAGCAGGGCATGTCCATTTTAACCTCAGCTTGAGAGACGTAGAAAAATGACTTGCTGAACGAGGCGTTGAGGTCTCTTACGAGACGATCCTCCGGTGGACTGGCCGCTTTGGACTTCAGATCGCTAGGCGGTTGGGACAAGCTTGCAGCGCATCGCATCGGCAATGGTATCTTGACGATGATAGTACGTCTCAATTGGCGGGTGTTGGCATTGTGGCGTGAGATGACCGCTGCGTGAACTGGCTTCAAAAGCGCTTACTGTGTCTTCAGTGCGAGTTTGTGACAAAGCCGCTTGACCGATGGCCTATTTTGAATGGCACTGGAGGAATCTCTCTCTTTACATATTGTCAGAACGTCGAAATTACGATAATTATGATGACTGTCATCATTACTGCAAGCTCTGAACCCCATTTGAAATATTTGACGTGCGCATTACCCGAGAACAAGCAGAGAAAAATCGAGAAGAGATCGTGGAAACGGCATCAAAGTTGTTTCTGGAGCATGGTTTCGATGGCATCAGCGTGACCGACCTGATGCAGATGGCGGGCTTTACGCATGGCGGGTTTTACAACCACTTCGAATCCAAAGAAGTGCTGGCAGCCGAATCGGCAAAATTGGCGTTTGAGAAACGTGCGGAATTGATGGCCGAGGCCAAGGACCTCAAAGAACAACTCAAATACTATTTGTCGCCGGTTCACCGAGACGTGCCGAGCGGAGGCTGCCCCGCTGCTGCTCTGGCCGGTGATGCCGCCCGCCAGCCGGAAGCCATTAAGAGCCTTTTTGCAGAAGGTGTGGAAGGCATGATCCAGGCGCTGGAATCGCGTCTTACAGCTAACGGCATCAAATCCACAAAAGAGCGGCGCTTTATCGCGGTCAATCTGCTGGCGAAGATAGTGGGCGCGATTGCCCTGGCACGCGCGATGCCTGTTGATAGCAATCTAAGACAAGAGATACTCGAAACTAATTTGCGAGGCGCTCTGAGGGATGCCACGCGGAAGAAGAAATAGCGTGCGAGCCTTCACTTCAATTACTACGTACCGAGAGCACTTCTTTCGCGTTAAGTAATGGAGACGGAGTGAATATCAATTCCCACGTAGAGAGGCTCTTTACTCGACTTTCCTTTCTCATCGCGGGGAAGCGCACGGCGGCGTTGTGGGATCATAATACCATCGATATCTGCATAGTCGAAACAGTAATGAGCAACGAGTACAGCCACATTAACAATCTCGACATGATAATCCATCCGGCGCAACAGACCATCACTGCCAAAATAGAACTTCAACTGCGGACAGTGAGTAGGGACATTTTCTGAGAAAGCCACATTCAAACACCGCCAAACTTCACCTCCCTCCTGCCACGGCTCACCTTCGGACACCTGAAAGCCAGGTGATGCGAAGATAAACGGCACTGCAACATAGTTCCACATCGCGTATCCACCGAAATACAGCGCATGCAGGTAGTCCCAGGGCGTTTCCGGCGTCATCTCTTCGAAAGCAGCCCGAGGATCAGATCGTGCCTGCATGACTTCGGTGCCACGCATTATCGCAACATTGTTCGGCTCGAAGAGCCCATGGCAGCCAGGCCCACCAAAAGGTTTGTAGATTGTGCGGACTCGCTCACAATCCACCTCGATATCAATGTTCTTGAAAGTTTCGCTCTGTCCTTTGAGATCGAATAGAAGACCTCCTATCGACGCATTGATTTTGATATTTCTAAGCGCCTGCCAACGTGCCAGCCCGCCATGCGCCTCAATCGCAAATTCAACCAATTCGTGCATTTTCAACATCTCCCCAAAGTTCTCCAAAACTGATTTCACTGCCATGCGGGCCCAATGCTGATCCACGAATCAGCACACGGTCTCCATCTTCCAACCACAACCGAGACGTACCATCCGAGAGGGATAACGGTTCGCGACCGGCATTGGTCAACTCCAAAAGACAACCAGCACTTTCAAGCTCTGGCCCAGAGACTGTCCCCGAGCCGAATAAATCGCCAGGCTGAACTGCGGCGCCATTGGCCGTCGCATGCGCAAGCTGTTGGGCGCTGTTCCAATGCATATGTTTAAGATTTGTTCTTGTGACGACATCGGGTGCGAGACCATTGCGGCGCATATCAGCGGACTGAATAGCCGCGTTGAGACGGATGTCAAATCCCCATGGCTCTGCATGTTGCAAATAGGGAAGTGCTGTATACTGAGAAGGCGTTGTATGGCGAGCTTCATCCAATGCCGCAAGGGGTACAACCCAAGGACTGATTTGGCTGGCAAAGGACTTCGCCAAAAAGGGGCCAAGTGGCTTACTCTCCCATGCCTGAAAATCGCGCGCGCTCCAATCGTTCAACAGCACCATACCGAAGACATTCTCAGAAAAACTTTCAGCCGTTAGTCTTTCGCCATACGTTGTAGAACTGCAAACGATGAAACCAACTTCCAATTCGAAGTCCAATGACTGTGTAACCCCGAACCCAGGACCTGCCTTGGTGAGTCGAGGGCCATGAGGCCGAACCACCCTCTCGCCACTCCCTATCACCGTCCCAGAACGGCTATGGTAGCCGACTGGCATCGCATGCCAATTCAGATCAAGTTTGGGTTCGTGGCCTGCCGCTTTCATTGCCCGAACGGCATGATGATTACTGGAATAAAAATCGATGAAATCGCCAGGAATAATTGGACGTTTCAGAGACAGCTCACCACGTGGCCGCAGGTGTGGCTCGACTTGTGAGCGCCGTCGCTCGTCTGAAAGGAATTTCTGAGCGAGCCGCCGCACCTGCTGATGCTTCTCGCAACCAAGTGCAAGAAAGGCGTTGAGAGAGGGGCTTGTCCAGACGTCACGATCAATGCACGTGTCATCCCAGAGACCCATACGTGCGCATGAAGCAAGGTCAAGCGCAAAGTCTCCAATCGCCATCACTAGGTTTGACCCGCCGTTCTCGCATTCGGCAACGCCATAGCAAAGATTGTACACGGAGAACCCGGAACCATCCGCACCCGGAACCCATGACTGTAATTTACCTGCCGATGACACCTAAACACATCCTATTGATTTGTTGTAACCACTCCGTTCACAAGCGCGCCGGTCGCCATGTGAGCTTCGATTTCATTGGCCGATAAACCAAGACTGACAAACACTTCGTGATTGTGTTCGCCCTGGAAAGCTGGTTCACCAAGTGGTTCGAGGGCGTCTTTCGAAAACCGCCAAGGTCGGCCTGGTAGTCGGATTGTTCCCCCTTCACGATCTGACACTTCCTGTACGGCGCCCCAGTACTCGGCCCATTCACTTTTGCCTAGTTCATACAATGTGCGCACTTGCCCCATCGCAATCTTTGCCTCGTCCAGTTGAGCTTCAAGCATGCTCATGTCAGAGAACGTCAGCATCCAATCCTGGATAATTTGATGAAGAGCCCCAAAATTTTGACGACGTGTCGATGCTGTCGCAAAACGAGGGTCCCGCGCCAAGTCCGGTCGCCGCATGGCCGCAAGGTACTGGCGAAACGTCAAACTGCCGACTAAACTGGTGGCAACCGTAAATTGTTCCCCCTTCGGACCAACAAAAAATGGACAATCCGTGGCGCCCAGAATCGCTGGCTCATCCCCTAAGTCTATGCCGGACAGATCCACATGGGCGCGTTCATTGATCGACATCAAGGTCGCCGCCATTGCCACATCGATATACTGACCAATGCCCGTCTGCTTTCGTCTGTGTAATGCGGCGAGAATGGCTATGGCAGCTTGCAATCCGGAATACACATCTGCATGCGACAAACTATCCGTGCGCGGCTCGCTTAGGGCTTCGCCATAATGACTATGACTATTCGCCGTAAAACCAGCTTCTGCTTGTACTGTTGGCGCATAGGCCATGCGGCCGCTCCACGGACCATTTTGTCCGTATCCGGTGATTGAGGTGTAAATTGCGCGAGGATTAATTTTTGCTACATCTTCATAACCAAGTCCAAAAAAGCCCAGCGCTCCAGCGCGGAAATTCTCGACGATCACATCGGCATTTTCACAAAGTCTCAGAGCTAGCTCGCGCGCACCGGACACATTCAAGTCGATACTGACATTGCGCTTTCCGCCGTTCTGTTGCGCATAATAACCAGAGATCGCACCGTTCGAGGGCGGTGAGAAACGTGTCACATCCGGACGAGGCGGTTCTACCTTTATAACTTCAGCACCAAGATCGAGAAGCGTGCGAGCACACAGGGGGCCCGCTAGGACACGGGAGAAATCGATAACTTTCACACCACTTAGGGGGCCTGACATTTCTAACACCCCTTGAACTTGGCCATTCCAGGCCCGTTCTTGCGAAATGACGCGAGACCCGTTTTGAGATCTTCGGAGGCCCAGATGGGTTTCTGTTCCCCCGCCATGGCTTCATCCGCGGCCAACACGCCCTCGTTGGCCGCCAAGTAAGCCAAACGTTTCGTGGCCGCGTGCGCAATAGTCGGACCATTGGCAAACTCTTCGGCAAGGGTCATGGTTGTTGCCTCAAGGGAATCGTCAGGAACTGCAAGGTTGATTAACCCCCAGCGCTCAAGTGTCTGGGGATCATAGCGACGACCCAACATCGACATTTCTTTTGCGCGCGCAGCGCCAATCCGCTGAACCTGGCGTTGGATGCCGCCCATGAGCGGGTGCAAGCCAAGCGACACCTCGACTGAACCGATCTTAGCGGACGCTGCGGCTATGACGTAGTCACACATGAGCGCCAGCTCTAACCCGCCGCCAAGACAAACACCGTGGACGCTGGCAACAATGGGCACGGGAGACAGTTCGAAGGAACGCAAGAACTCCACCAAAGGCGCCCGTTTGGATTGACCGTCCGGCGTTACTTTTTCTGCAGCGGTCGCAACGGGCGTCGCCGTTGCGACTTGGTCGTCAAAAAGATCGAGATCAGCTCCCGCCGAAAAATGGCGTAACCCGCTACGTATGACGATCGCTCTGGAACCATCTTTTTCCGCCACGTCCAATCCTGCACTGAGAGCCCGCATAAGCTTAGGACCAACCAAATTGTAGGGCCGGTAAACCATGGTCAAAACGGTGACGGCGCCAAATTTTTCCCTCTGTACAAGGATTTCATCTGTCATATTTTAATTTACTTTCTGGCTTTTGATTTCGTTCGAACTACATGTCCGCTATATCTTTGTGTTCGAGAGCTCCACTAATGTTCGCCGGATGTGCACCGCCAATCGTTCTGCGCGATAATCTGCCGAGGCGTAATTGTCGCCAACGAACTCCATGCCTCCAAGATTGTCGCGCACCAGTAAATCGACCGCTCTCTCATCTGAGAGAACAATGCCCTCCAATGCCTGCTCCAATGATCGCAAGCGTTGTGGTGTTGCAAGCGCGCCAGAGGCGGCGATGCGCGCCCAAGAACACTGACCGTGAGAATCAAGTTTGAGAAGAACTGCCACGCCCGCGATACTCCAACCGATAGAAATATGTTTGCATTTGCGATAGGCAAAGCGTGCGTCAACCGGCATGGCTGGAAGACGGGCCCATGTCACGATCTCACCACGGCCTATACGCGTGGCCCGCGGCTTGGCGATAAAGGTTTCAAGTGAAACGGGGTCCGAATTTTCCAAACCATGCAGCACCACCGTCGCGTCATGGACCAGCCCCGCCGGTACCCAGTCGCCCGCAGGGTCGGCTTCGCAAAAAGCACCGACGAGCGTACCACGGCGCCGGATCATCGGATCGCCTGCTGAAGCCGCTACCTCAAGAAAAATGGGGGCCCGCTCACTGATGAATGGATGATGGACGAATTCAGCCTGCCGCATCATGGCGCCAACATGGAGGGTGTCCTTCTCAACACGCACGTCACTGAGCTCGTCGATCCCACCGAGATCAAGCACCATCGTGGGTTTGCGTTTTCGCTTCTTCAACGCGCTCAGAAGGCTCTGGCCTCCAGCCAGGATCGCAATGTCAGCATCAACACCACTTTTCAGCAACAAATCGTGAGCATCTGGAAGTGTCGTTGGACGGGCATAGTCGAAGGCAACAGGGATCATCAATTGCCCTCCTTGTCGGCAGACTTGATGGCCGTCAATACTCTTTCCGGCGTGAACGGCATGTCAACCTCGCGAACACCCAGTGGCCACAATGCGTCAATCACCGCGTTCGCAATAGCCGGTGGCGCAGCTATAGTACCTGCTTCACCGA
>JAJFIN010000337.1 GCA_021774955.1 Alphaproteobacteria bacterium
ATCGTGGCTGATGAAAATCAGTGATAGGTCAAACTCTCTTTGCAAGTCGTTGAGCAGGTTGACGATCTGAGCCTGAATGGAAACATCCAATGCAGATACGGGCTCATCACAAACGATAAGTTTTGGGCGCAAGATCATCGCACGCGCAATGCCTATTCTCTGACATTGCCCCCCACTGAACTCATGCGGATACCGATTGATCATTTGCGGCAGCAGGCCAACCTTTTCCATCATGTCTTGTATTCTTTCCTTCAATTCATCTTTGGTTATTGTTGGAAAGAAGCTTTTGAGTGGTTCTGCAATGATATCGCCAACAGTCATTCGTGGATCGAGACTTGCCAACGGGTCTTGAAACACGATCTGTAGATCTTGGCGTTTTGCGCGCATATTCTTATGGCTAAGTTTCGCCAAATCTTCACCGAGCCAAACGACCTCGCCCGATGTTGGTTTTAGGAGCCTTAGGATTGCTCGACCAAGTGTAGATTTTCCGCATCCGGATTCTCCAACTACTCCCAACGTTTCCCCAGGTTTGATATCAAATGAAACGCCATCAACAGCTTTTAACTGGAGAGGTGGGCGGGGCATTAATCCGCCTGCCGAAACAGGAAAATAGACCCGCAAATCACGAACAGAGAGGAGGGTTTCATTCATGCAACAACTTCCCCATGTTCATCAAACCCACCAAGATGGCAGGCTTTCATGTGCCCCTCTTCAACGGGTTGTAGCGTCGGGTCTTGATCCAAACACATATCATGTACATAGGGGCATCTTTCTTGGAACTTACAACCATCGGGCAAATTTTGAAGATTCGGTGGTTGGCCCGGAATAGCAATTAAATTTTCATCTTTGATCTGATCAAGTCGCGGCATTGATTGTAACAATCCACGTGTGTAAGGGTGTTGCGGTTCGTAAAAAATGGACCTCAGATCACCGGTCTCGACAAATTGTCCCGCATACATGACAACAACCCGGTCACACAACCCTGCCACAACCCCCAGATCATGAGTGACCAAGGCAATTGCTGTACCGGTTTCATTTTTCAAATCTGAAATTAGGTCCAATATCTGGGCTTGCACGGTTACATCAAGTGCCGTGGTGGGTTCATCGGCTATTAACAATTCCGGCTCGCATAGCAAGCCCATTGCAATCATCACCCGCTGGCGCATCCCACCAGAAAATTCGTGTGGAAACATGCTTAGGCGTTTTTCTGCCTCGGGAATTCGTACAAGATCCAAAATATCCAGGGCACGTTTTCGAGCGTCGCTAGCACTCATACCGCGATGATGAATGAGCACCTCTGCCATTTGTTTCCCCACTCTCATGTGAGGTGTGAGCGACGTCATGGGATCTTGGAAGATCATAGAAATCTTATCACCGCGGATTTTGTTGAGTTCCCGCAATGGCATTCCAATAAGCTCTTTTCCCTGGAATTTAGCGCTTCCAGAAATCCTGCCATTGTCGGCAAGAAGCCCCATCAGTGAAATAAAAAGCTGTGTTTTTCCTGAACCTGACTCACCGACGACACCCAAGCATTCTCCTTTTTTAATATCCAAATTGACGTTGCTAACAGCTTCCACTTCTCCATCTGGAGTGCTGAAGCGTAAGGAGAGATCACTAACGGATAAAACAGCATTCATCGTATGAATTTCTCGTCCCTTATTGAATTCTAGCGATCTTTAGGATCGAGAGCATCGCGCAACCCGTCACCGATGAAATTGAAGCAGAAAAGCGTCACCGCCATGAATCCTGCTGGAAAAAGAAGAAGCCATTCTGATGTTTCAATTTCGGGGGCACCCTCAGAAATAAGGCTTCCCCAGGATGTCATTGGAGCCTGAACACCAAGGCCTAAATAGCTTAAAAAACTTTCTTGCAAAATTACCGCAGGTATCGTCAGCGTGACATAAACGAGCACCGGTCCGAGTACATTAGGGATGACGTGACTAAAAATCATCTTTGTACGGGAGACACCAGCCGCTTCGGCTGCCTCCATGAACTCACGACCCTTTATTGTCAGTGTTTGCCCGCGCACAATTCGAGCCATTGTCAGCCATTCAACCGCGCCAAGAGCAAGAAAAAGCAAGAATATGTGCCTTCCAAAAATTACCATCAAAATGATGACAAAAAACATGAAAGGCATCGAATAAAGAATATCGACGATACGCATCATGACGTTGTCGACACGGCCACCCAAAAAACCAGCGGTGGCTCCATATATCACTCCAATTGTCAAAGCAACTGCAGTCGCTATCACCCCAACGGCTAGTGAAATTCGAGCGCCGTAAAGAGTTCGTATGAATAGGTCTTGGCCGAGAGAATCGGTTCCAAAAAAATGAAAATCATGAAGGGACGGAGGACGAGGCGGTCCCATCAAATCATAATCAATATCATCAAATGGGTATGGACTTAGCAGGTCAGCAAAGATCGCCATGAAAACGATAGTTGCGAGAATCACCATTCCTGTGACCGCAGCTTTGTTGGCAAATAATCTTCGGCGGGCATCATCCCACAAGCTGCGCCCTTCGATTTGCGCCAATCGGTCAGCCGTTTCTCTGGCGCGAATAAGAGCTGTAGGTGAAGGAGAAATAGAATCCGACATCAGTCCAACTTCACTTTCGGATCAAGCAGGCCGTAGATAAGGTCTGCCAAAATATTGAGAAAGATAATCAGGCTTGAATAGACGATGACCACACCCATAACGAGTGTGTAGTCGCGATTGAGAGCACCATCCACGAAGTACTTACCAATGCCCGGCAGACCAAAAATCCGTTCAATGACGACGGACCCGGTAACAATACCTGCAGTCGCCGGAGCCAAGTAACTCACCAAAGGCATCAATGCGGCACGCATGGCATGGCGGCGAACGACCAATCGTTCTGGTAGCCCCTTGGCGCGAGCGGTCCTGACGTAGTTCGATCGCAACACTTCAATCATTCCGCCGCGCGTGAGCCTTGAGATCACCGCAATTTGCGGT
>JAJFIN010000338.1 GCA_021774955.1 Alphaproteobacteria bacterium
TTGCCCGCGGCCATCGTCGTCAGGCCCATGACCGCCAGCAGGTTGAAAATATTGCTGCCGATAATATTGCCTATGGCAACGTCAGATTGGCGGCGTAGCGCCGACGCCGTGGTGAAAGCAAGTTCGGGCAGCGAGGTGCCGATGGCGATCACCGATAGGCCGATGACGGTTTCCGAGACGCCAAAGCCTTCGGCGACAAAGACGCCGCCGTCGACCATCAAATGCGCCCCAACCGGCAGGCCAATGATGCCAAGGAGTTGAAACGAAAAGATCGCGGCCGTCGAGCGCGGGAGTTTGTGGCCGGCGTCGAGTTCGGCCAGTTCATCGAGCGCCGGATCCATGCCCGGACGGCGGCGGGCCCGGCGGGCTGAATAAATCAGAAACAGCACGATCAAGCCGAACAGAATGAGGCCATCGTGAAAAACGAGATGGCCCTTGGCGATCAGGGCCATGAACACCAGGGTCGCGCCGATCATGATGAACGTATTGCGGCGCAAGGAATGCTGGTCGCAAAGGGTTGGATAAATGATCGAGGGCAGGCCCAAAACCAACAGGATATTGGCGATATTGCTGCCGACGACATTGCCGAGCGCGATGCCGGTATTGCCCGACCAGACCGACTGAATGCCAATGAAAAGCTCCGGCGCCGAGGTGCCAAACGCGACAATGGTGAGGCCGATGATGATCGGTGGAATGCGAAAGCGTTGGGCCAGCGCAACAGCGCCACGCACAAGCAAATCGCCGGAATAAAGCAGCAATCCCAGGCCCGCAATAATGTAGACAATGGCGGTGCCAATCCCTTGGATATCAGCGGAAAACATTAAATGCGGGTCTCCTGACGGCGGGCCATTTTTATGGTGTCGAGAAGGGCGGCAATCAGAACGAAGACGGCCAAAGTCGCAGATGGCATGATGAGCGAACTCTTCGATATATAGGGAGTTTCCCGGTGAATCCCAACACTTCTTAGGGGCCTGAGACGGGCTTGGTCAATGACTGGTTCAAATCTTTGCGCTTGATTAACTGTGATTAGCTAAAATTTGAAGGTTAGGAGATCCTTTACCCGCGTTTTCCTACGGTGATCTCATGAATCAGATGGCACGAAAAGTCGACGCAGCCGCCCCCGTTTCAGAGAAACGGTTGGTTCGGCGCGTGCTTCGCCATTGGCTGGTGCAATGCGGTGACAAGGATTTCCCGTGCCGTACCGATATCGACCCGGAAGCCCTGGGCGAGGATTGGCGGTCGTGTTTCATCCTTGATGCCAAAACCGACCATCCGTTCCCGATATTTGCTTATCTCGGTTGTGAGCTGGCTAAATATTCTGGCGTCTTTCTGTCGGGCAAAAGCGATTGGACGATGAGCTTGCTTGACAAGGTAACGTCGAAAATGTCGGCCTTGCTGGAAACGCAAGAACCGGTTTTGGTGGAAGATGAATTGATCCGGTTTGACGGCAAACAAATTTTCTTCCGTTGCGTTTTATTACCGCTCAGCGATGACGGTAAAACCGTCACCCATGTTTTGGGTGCGGCCAATGGTAAAGTCACAGAATAAAATTCTCGAAATAAATCTCCTGGGCCTGTCGATTTTCTGAATCTCAGTCGTCATTATAGTATCCGGCAAGGATGAGCCTTGCCGGTCCGAGGGATGATGAGGACGACAATGCAATATATGCTTTTAATCTACACGGATCCTGCGATTGATACGTCGATGACCGACAGCGAACAATCGGAATTGATGGGTAAATATTTTACCTTTACATCTGAGTTGCGGGAATCAGGGGCCATGGTCGACGGAGCGCCGCTCCAGTCGGTGACAACAGCAACGAGTGTTCGTATCCGCGATGGTGAGACGATGATCACGGATGGTCCCTTTGCCGAAACCAAAGAAACGCTTGGCGGGTTTTACCTGATCGATGTTGACAATCTAGACGAGGCGCTCAAATGGGCGGCGAAGATTCCCTCTGTTCATCAAGGGTGCATTGAGGTGCGGCCGGTTCAAGTCTTCAATTCTTAGGTTGGTTTTCTTGACAGGTTGGCAGCGGGAGGATGATGGGCTTTAATCCTGCCCATGACCGACCTAAACCAAACCATTGATGCTCTTTATCGCGACCATGGCGGGCGTTTAACCGCCGCGCTGATGGCGAAGTTTCATGATCTGTCGCTGGTCGAGGATGCGTTGCAAGAGGCGGTAGCCCAAGCGCTTACTCATTGGCAAGATAAGGGGATGCCAGAAAACCCACCTGCTTGGCTCTACAGGGTCGCGCAAAGAAAGGCGCTTGACCGGATTAAGTCCATCCGAACACGCGCACATAAAGAGGATGATCTTTCATTTCACCTTGAGCAGGTCGAAGGCGGAGATAGTCCGCAACCGGATGAACTAGAAAATGACGATATGAGTTTCGTTATTCCAGACGAAAGACTAAAACTTATTTTTACCTGCTGCCATCCAGCCCTGGCTCATGAGGTTCGTATTGCGCTCACGCTAAAAACTGTGGGCGGCATTGACTTGCCGGAAATCGCCAAAGCCTTTCTCATTAAACCCGCGACCATGGCGCAACGCCTTGTGCGGGCTAAACACAAGATCCGCGATGCTGGCATTCCTTACCGGGTGCCGCCGCAAAACCTCCTGGCGGAGCGGCTCACTGGCGTGCTGGCGGTTCTTTATCTCATTTACAATCACGGCTACCGGCCCGATGCCAAGGCACGGCAATTTGAAGAAGATGCGATTAGGCTGGCCCGCGCGTTGGTTGACCTCATGCCGGAGGAACCGGAAACGCTCGGCTTGCTGGCGCTGATGTTGTTTGCCTCATCGCGCCGCACCGCGCGTGTCGATGCGGACGCTTGCATGGTGCCGCTCGATGAGCAGGATCGGGCGTTGTGGGATCGGACCAAGATCAATGAAGCGGCCGAGCTACTCGACAAGGCCATGGCGGTAAAACGCGTTGGGCCGTACCAGCTTCAAGCGGCCATCCACGGGGCACACGCTCAAAGCCCGTCGGCTGAACAAACCAATTGGAAAATGATCGCCGATCTCTATCAATATCTGCTGGCCTTTATGCCGGGTCCAGTGGTGACGCTCAACCGGGCGGTGGCCGTATCGCGCATTGGGGAAGTGCAGCTCGCGGCTGAAAAAGCGCTGCAACTTATCCGCCCGCTTGAGGACGCACCGGCGATGGAAGACTATCAACCGTACTACGCTGCCAAAGCCGACCTTCTGCGCCGGGCCGGCCGGGTCGACGAAGCGCGGGTGATCTATGCGCGGGCCATTGCCCTCACCGAATTTGCACCGGATCGGTTGTTCCTTGAACGGAGGGTTGCGACGCTTAGTGGGTGCGGCGTTTGACGCACCAATCGCTGAATCTGATCAAATTTTCTGGCTAACAGCCACAAAGCGCAAATGGGCGACATTATTGAATAATAGAATCGATACGGAGTTGCGCTTTGCCGTCGGCCGACTGTACACATATGATTGGACTCGTGCAAAAAGTGCCGGAAAATTTTACAATCGGATTGCCGCTTGATCCCAGCGCCATGAATGAGATCATCTCGACCGGTAACATGGTTCTCGATGCGGGCACCAATTCATCAATTACGGTCAATGAGAACGCGTCGGCGGGGACAATTGATTTTGATCGAACCGGGGGTACGCCGGGTCCTTTTGACCTGCAGGTGTTTTTCATCGATACGGCAATGAGCGGCATTTTCGATATCACATGGTATCAAACGAGAAAAATCGGTGAGATTCCGATTGAGATTGAAGATACGCGCGGAAAATACAAAAACCGTCGTGGCAATGTTAAAGTGCCGGAGCCAGGCACAATGGCGATACTTGGCCTAGGCCTTGCCGCTCTCGGCTTTGCCTCGCGGCGGCGAAAAACACGCTGACCTTATTTGCGGGTGTTGAATTGTGAGGCGATGGTTCTTTGGAACTGCTGCTTTCGTTTGTGCATTGGCAAGTTATCACCACTTAAACTCTGGTGAGCGGGCAGCCCCAAATTCCAAGCAAGCATTGGCCGAATGATTGCTGACCCAGAGTAGGGTGCCCTTTCCTAGTGCGCGGATTTACTAGGAAACCCGGCTGCCACCAGCAGTGCTGCTAGATCCTTAATGACAAGTTCGTTCGAGTGATCAAACGAAATAAAGTTGTCCGACTTCAACTTACTTAAAACGCGGCATACAGTCTCTTGTGTCAAACCCAGATGATCAGCAATGTCTATGCGCGACATCGGCAGTTGAACGACTACATTTTTTTTCTCTGAGTTTTGCGTGCGTTGTTTGATGTATTTCGCGAGAAAGGAAGCGACCCGTTCAATAGGCTTCTTTCGTCCAAGCAGCAACATCTGATCAACCGCATTGCTGTATTCTCGAGCTGATATCGATAGTAGTTTATGTGCGAAAGCAGGAGATATCTGCACCATCTGATCGATTTGGTCTTGAGAATATCGCTGTGTCGTCGTTTCATTGAGTGCTTCGACCGTTGTGTGATAAGCTTTAGCGACGGGCACGCCAATAAAATCACCTGGACCAGGGAACCCCGTGACTGCACACCTTCCATCCGATAAAAGCTTGTAGGACTTGGTATTTCCACGGATGATTTCATATAAATAGTTTGCACGACCCCCTTCGCAAAAAACTGACTGGCCTCTTTTGTATTTTGTCTTCGATACTAATGTGT
>JAJFIN010000339.1 GCA_021774955.1 Alphaproteobacteria bacterium
ATCCCGCATGCAGCTCTATTGAGCAAAGTGTGTCGCTCAATCCAAACTACGCACACGGATATTACACCCTTGGCTTCGTTCATTCTCAGGGCGGTGATCCGGAGCAAGCGATAGAAAATGCATCTCTTTCACGAAAGTTGAGCCCCTACGATCCATTGCAAATGGCCATGCTGTCGATCACCGCAATGTCATGTATCCGCGCCGGTCGGTTTGACGAGGCGGCTGATTGGGCGGCGCGATCTCTATGGATGCCAACGGCGCACTTGCAAATCTATTCCATCGCGCTAGTCGCCAGCCAATTAGCGGGCCGGTTTGATGAGGCGAACCAACATGCCCAGACCATCTTGCTGCGAAGCCCCAAATTCCAGGCCGAAGATTTCTTCATCGGCTTCCCCAATATTCCGCAAAGCGGCAGGGCGCCCTTTATTCAAGCGCTCAACGCGCATGGGTTTCTCTAATCGTCAATTTACAACGCCCTCCCGCTTTTTCCAACGTGCGCTACAACGAACCGACCAACGGCATCGGCTCATTATCCTCCTGTCTCAAACACTGAGACGAATTTTTGAAAATACGTGAATTAGGAGAAAGTCATGCCACACATTAATGTAAACGCTATCAAGGGTGTTTTTTCTGCCGACCAGAAACGTCAGGTTATTGAGAAACTAACCGACGCCATGGTTGAGATTGAAGGCGAAGCCCTGCGCGGCGTCACCTGGGTCACTATCAACGAAGTTGAAAGCGGCGATTGGGGCATCGGAGGACAAGCCTTAACGGCGGGCAATGTCAAAGCCATGCAGCAAGCTGCTGAATAGCAAGTCTTGCAATTTTAAAATGCGGAGGGTGGCTCATCAGGCCACCCTTTTTTTGCCTCAGACAGCACTCTATCCTCAAATTCCCGAATTGAGCCTGCGTCCAATAACGCCTAAAACAAAGCTGTACTTTTTTACCCGCCATGATATGAACTGACAAAAAGTCAGATAGCATAACCATACAGGAGACGGCCTATGGCAACGCATGACGCTTTTCGTGAGGAAACCTGCGCCTGGCTGGAGGAGAACTGCCCGGCTTCGATGCGCACACCGATGGCCGAAGACGAGGTCATGTGGGGCGGTCGCAAGGCTGATCCAAAAAATCCGGACTCAAAACTTTGGCTTGATCGCATGGGCGCACAGGGTTGGACCGCGCCAATGTGGCCAAAGGAATATGGCGGCGGCGGCCTCAACAAAGAAGAAAACAAAGTCCTGCAGGAGGAGCTTGGCCGCATCAAAGCCCGACCACCGCTTTTCAGTTTTGGCCTATGGATGCTCGGGCCGGTTCTGCTTGAATATGCGACCGAAGAACAAAAGCAACAATTTCTGCCCCAGATCGTGCGCGGTGAAATCCGGTGGTGTCAGGGCTATTCCGAGCCCGGCGCTGGCTCCGATCTCGCCGGTCTTCAAACCCGTGCCATTGAAGATGGCGATGATTACGTCATCAACGGTCAAAAAGTTTGGACGTCTTACGCCAATTATGCCGATTGGATTTTCTGCCTGGTACGGACAGATACCTCAACCAAGCACGAGGGCATTAGCTTTATCCTGTTTGATATGGAAACCGAAGGTGTCACCACCAAGCCGATCAAACTAATCTCCGGGTCGTCGCCGTTTTGCGAAACTTTCTTCGATGATGTCCGCGTGCCGAAGAGCCAAATGGTCGGCCGCTTAAACGGTGGCTGGGAAATAGCCAAGAAACTCCTCCAACATGAACGCACCAACATTTCGTCGGGCGGCTTTGGTGCCTCGGCCTCAGCCGGGCTTGAGCAATTGGTCAAAGATCATGTCGGCGAAGAAGGCGGTCGCATCGCCGATCCGCTCATGCGCGACCGCGTCGCCAAGCAAAAGATGACGGAGCATGCCTTCTCGCTCACCGTTCGCCGCGCGACCGAAGAAGCCAAAGCCGGTGGTGAAGTTGGCGCCGCGTCCTCGATATTCAAATATGTCGGCGCCGAAATGAACAAATCGAGGTACGAGCTTTTGGTTGAAGCCTTGGGCGATCAAGGTCTGGGCTGGGAAGGCGACGGCTTTAATTCAGATGAGCTGAATGTCACCCGCCAATGGCTGCGCAGCAAAGCCAATTCCATTGAAGGCGGCACGACCGAGATCAATCTCAATGTGGTTGCCAAGCGCGTACTTGGCCTGCGCGATCACCAATAGCAGATAACAAAAAGATAAGGAACAACAGCCATGGGGTTGGTGCTCACAGAAGAACAGACATTGCTTCGCGATTCAGCGCGCGATTTCATTCAGGATAAATCTCCAGTTTCGGCCTTCCGTGCCCTGCGTGACGCTGGAAATGAGGACGGGTATTCCAAAGAACTCTGGCAAGGCATGGCTGAGATGGGTTGGGCCGGCATGCTGATCCCCGAAGAACATGGCGGCTTGGATTTCGGCTTTCAAGGCATGGGCATCGTCATGGAAGAAGCCGGCCGTACCCTGACGGCATCGCCTTTGCTTGCCAGTGTCGTGTTAGGCGGCAGCGCCATTGTGCTCGCTGGCAGTGACGCCCAAGAAAAAGACATTCTGCCTAAGCTTGCGACCGGTGAAATCCTGCTCGCCCTCGCCGTCGATGAAGGCGCACACCACGCGCCGGAACGGATCATGATGTCTGCCACTCGCGATGGCGATGGCTTCGTTTTGAACGGAGAAAAAACCGCCGTCCTTGACGGCCACATTGCTGATAAAGTGATTGTCGCCGCGCGCACCTCCGGCACACCAAGCCAGCCTGGCGTGACACCGGAAGGTCTTACTTTGTTTGTGGTCGATGGCGACGCTCAAGGTCTCACCAAAACCCGTCGTGATATGGTCGACCACCGCAACAGCGACACCCTCACCTTTGATAATGTTCGCGTCAGCGCCGATGCCGTTTTAGGTGGCGTCGATGAGGGCGGCCACCTCCTCAATATGGTGCTTGACCGCGGCCGGGTGGCACTCGCCGCTGAAATGCTTGGCAGTATGAGCCAGGTTTTCCAATTGACGCTCGACTATCTCAAAGAGCGCCGCCAGTTCGGCCAGCTCATCGGCTCATTCCAGTCATTGCAGCATCGTGCCGCGCACATGTTCAGCGAGATCGAGCTGTCAAAGTCGGCCGTGCTTGCTGCATTGACGGCAATCGAAGAAGACAAAGCCAACGCCTCGCAACTCGCAAGTCTCGCCAAAGCCGTGGTCAATGAAGCCTATCATTTGATTTCGAAAGAAGGCGTTCAAATGCACGGCGGTATCGGCATGACCGATGAACACGATATCGGCTTCTACCTCAAACGCGCCCGCGTCACCGAGCACGCCCTCGGCTCAACCAAATATCACCGCGCCCGTTATGCGGATTTATCTGGGTATTGAGTAGATTTGGACAGCAGTCTGCGTTCCGAAAATCGATTGACCGAAACAACAACTTGTCTCCCCGGAAGCGTCATCCGGGGTCTGGATGCATTCCTCACGTTCTCAAGTGAAATCCAGATCCCGGATAGGACGGCGTGCTTTCGGGATGGAAGAGGAAGTTGTTGAAATACCTGACATATCCTGAAGAATTCCAATAGGCCAAACTCTCTTCTCTAGACTCTAAGATGTATTTAGCGCACAATACCCGCTTAGGGTATGGGGGTAAGTATGAGACAGCTCGGCGTGTGGCTCACCATTGCCATTCTGTTATCGGTGTGCGCGGCATCGCAACAGGCGTTTTTAGATAATCCGACGGCCATCAGTAATGTCCAGGTCTGCCGCAACTATCTGCGCGATAAGGATGATCTATCCCAACCCATTGCCCATGATGATCGCTCCGATGACGTCCGCTATCAAGCTGCGCTCGCCGGTGAGCTAATGCGACGTAGCCTCAGCTACAATCAGTGTGAAACCATTGTCGCCGACGACAATGCCCGTATCGCAACCATTCTTGCAGCCACACTCGCCGTCGCTGCTGTCGCCGCTGCGGCAGCCGATGGAGGTGGTGGTGGATCGGGTTACGGTGATAGCGGATACGTGCTATGGTACCAGAGCGGTACAGGAGCGAATTGGATCCGTAGACAGAGCTTTTATGATCGAAGGCAGTGCCTTGATTTTGGCAATACCTACGGCGACACGTTCTATGATTGGCAATGTCGGCCCGCAAATAGCGCAGCACCAAGCAGCGGCTCCTATAGTTTGTGGTACCAAAGTGGTGTTGGAGCCTCCTGGTATAAAATCAGCACTCATCCTAGCCGACGTAGTTGTGTAGATATGGCGCTTCGCAGTAATTACTATGATTGGGATTGTCGACCGTACTAGTTTTCTGAGAGAGGAATCCGGACGTTTACAGCCCAATCAAATTCTCGAACAGATTTTCCTGATTGGCGTAGATCAAAGTCAGGCCAATCGTATCAACAATTCCATGGATGAGGAT
>JAJFIN010000340.1 GCA_021774955.1 Alphaproteobacteria bacterium
CTTTTCCGATAAGGACGCCCGCAAGATCGAAAGCCGCATGCGTGAGATTTCCGAAGGCATCGGCCAGGCGCATGGCATTAAGGTAACGCTTTCCTACCGAGAAAACTATCCGGTGTTGGTTAACACCAAGGAGGAAACCGATATTTGTGTTGACGTCGCGAAGGAACTTGCGGGGCCCAACAACGTCGAACCTGATTGCCCGCCGATCATGGGCTCAGAAGATTTCGCCTTCATGCTGCAAGAAAAACCGGGCTGTTACATCTTCATTGGCAATGGTGCCGGCGAGGGCGGCTGCATGTGCCATCACCCGGAATATGATTTCAACGATGAGATCCTGCCATTGGGCGCAAGCTATTGGTCGAAGCTGGCAGAGACATTGTTACCCGCCTAATTTTATCCCTTAACAAAAGCCTCGCGCGCAGCGATGCCGTCATTAAACAGACGCGTGAGCTGGCTTTGATCGGCATCGGCATAGGTCGATGTTTTGTGCAAGGCGTTGGCCGTGGCATTGATCGCCTCTTTGACGAGACGCGTTGTCGCCGCGGGCATGGAGGCTGCGACTTCCGCGAGCTCAAGTGCTTTGTCGACAGTTTCACCGTCGTCTGCGATCTCATCGATCAAGCCCCAATCAAGCGCTTGTTCGGCACCCATCTTCTCACAAAGGATGGTGATCCGTTTTGCCCGCGCCGGGCCCACCAAGGTGATCAGACGCGGCAGCGCGCCCCATTGAAGGTTCAGCCCGATCTTGACCTCCGGCACATAGAGATAAGCGGTTTTGCCAAGCACGCGCCAATCACAAGCCAAGGCAAGGGCACAGCCCGCGCCAACCGCCAGGCGTTCCATCGCGGCGATGGTGATTTGCGGCATGTCTTCCCAAGCCTGGCTCAGGCGCACGCCGCGATAAAACCGCTGGCGTCGTTCGACATCACTGTCGACTTCTTCCCAGGTCTTTGGATCTTTCAAGTCGATCCCAGCAGAAAAGGCATTAGGGGCGCCGCTCAAGACAACAGCTTGGGTTACCGTGTCCTCTTGAAACGTACGCGCAACATCTGTCAGTTCCAAGATTAAATCCTGGTTGAAGGCATTCATATTGCCTTGGCGGTCAAACCGAACGATGGCGATATTGCCATTCTTCTCGACACTCACATTGCACGAAGACATAACTTTTTCCTCCTACCATATTTTGTTTTCTAGACTATATCTCGGCGCACACGTGATTGTTAGTTTTCTTGAGGACACCTTCCTTCAATGAGATCCATGTGGCGCTTGAGACGTTCGACGATGAACCGTCGAAACACACGCATACGTGCGGTTGTTCGTAAATCCCGGTGCGACAGGATCCACAGGCCAGCGAGCGTCTCTGGCTCGCTAATTCGGATGAAGCCGGGTTCCTGGTCGCCTATCATGCACGGCAGGTAGCCGATCCCGAGACCACACCTGATGGCATGGACTTGCAGGTTGATATTATCAATCTGTCCGCGTGCTGGCAGATCGGGAAACGGCGATTTGGCGATCCAGCGAGATTGCCGCGGTTGCTCAGCCCAACCGACCCAGCGCGCCTTGGTGCCAGATATCCGAGGATCATGATCTGCCAGATAATGAGGTGTGGCATACACGGCCTCAACAAAGGTTCCCAGATTTCGGCCAATGAGGTGATCCGGTGGTGCGTTAGTGAACCGAAGAGCCACATCTGCCTCACGCCGGGTGAGGTCCGCAATATCCATACTGTCATCGATGATGAGGTCGATGGTCGGATAGGCTTCCATGAACTCAACCAGATAAGGCATCAACAGATGGCTCGCCAGAATATCCGGCAGGGTCACGCGGATCGATCCAGAAAGCGCTTCATCGCGGCCCGCCACCTGCCGGCCCAGGGAATCCAGATCTTTGCTAATACCATGAGCAACTGGCAATAAATCCTGGCCCGTTGCCGTCAACATAAAACCATCTGCGGTGCGATCGAAGAGCCGCGATTGAAGACTTGCCTCCAAAGCGTCGATCCGGCGGGACACTGTTGTGTGGCTAACCTTGAGGTCGCGCGCCGCCGCCCTCATCGATTGAGCGTCAACCACGGCCAAGAATATTTTCAGATCATCCCAGTTCATATTGGTCTAATTATGCACCAGACTGGAAGAAACTCAACCCTGTTGGGTGGCGCCATGACCGCCTATTTATACCGCGAACGAGGACAGCTGTCCTCGAAGCCCGTTTATTCGCAAGGAGTACCTATGACTTTTCCCATTATCACCGCTTATACCGCGGCAATTCTCGCTCTTCTTCAAGCGATCCTGATGTTCAGAGTTGCCGGGGGACGGACCCAGGCAAAGGTCTTAATCGGCGATGGTGGCGACGATACGTTGTTAAGAAAAATCAGACGCCATGGAAATCTGGCGGAAAACGCCGCCATGGGGCTCATTTTGATCTTTTTGTTGGAAGCAACAGCCATAGACCGGATCTTTATCATTGGCCTCGCCGGTATTTTCGTATTTGCCAGGCTGGCCCACGCTGTCGGCATGACCCGATCAAGTGGCGTGACCGCAGGCCGGTTTGTCGGGGCCTTGGGGACTATGCTCACCCTCGTGGGTGGCAGCGGTTTGCTAATCTGGCAATTACTCGGCGCAACCATGCCGGTTTAGCACCGGCAGCCCTTATCATTAACAATATCTTAGCGGCACCCGCGCCATAGTGAGAGGCACGTTTTACCACAGATAACAGGGTAAAAATGGAGCCTCGCCAAGATCGCATACATTACCGCAAGTTGACCCAACAAGAGGCCGACGAGATTGCTGATAAGCATGAAATGTTGGCAACGGGTCGCTTGGGTGGCGCGCGCGCGAATTTTTCGTTCTGCGATATGCGCGGCGTCAATTTGAGCGGGCGTGAGCTTCCTGATGCTGATTTTACCGGTGCGATTTTGGCCGGCTGCGATCTTTCTAGTGCTGACCTTGATCGGGCAATTTTCTTCAGCGCCAATCTCAGAGAAGCAAATTTGGCGGGTGCTCAAATGCGCCGGGCGGATTTACGAGGGGCTCGCCTTGTTGGCGCGTCCCTCGACGGCGCAGACCTGTCAGAAGCTGATCTGCGCGAAGGTGTGATCGCTGAGCGCGGGCGCATGGGGTATCTCAATTATCTCTACCATGACGCCAAAGATCCAGATGTGACTGGAATGGTCATGTCGGCCAGCGCGATCCGTCATCTCAATCAGTCGAGCGATCTTGCCACCAAGACCGACCTAACCGATGCCTCAGCGGAAAACGTAAAATTTAGGGAGGCCCATTTAGGCGGCGTCATTCTCAAAAACGCTAACCTCAGTAAAACAGATTTTACTTTTGCCGATCTTCATGAGGCCGACTTGAGTGGCGCCATTTTGCTTGATGCGAACCTAACAATGGCGAAAACTGAAAACATGGAGACGCAGGATTGGCTGACCAATGAGACGGTTGACCGCTATGACACTCAAGCCGCAGCGGCTTTAGAAAGCACCCTTCGAAAACACCAAATTTGGGTTGAGAAAGGCGGCGCCCAGGGCGAGCCCGCTATTCTTCAGAACACGGATTTTAGACATCTCGAATCCCTTGAAGCGCAGAACCTGACAGCCCTTGTGGCGCCGCATTCAAATTTTGCCGGGTTAGATCTTTCAGAAGCTAATCTGCAAGGGGCCAAACTTTCCGGTTCAGATTTTCGTTTGACCAAACTAAGGGGTGCAGATTTACGGGGCGCCAAAATGGATGGTGCAAATCTCTTCAAATGTGATTTGCGTGAGGCAGACCTGGGGCCACTGAGGCTCGAAGGCGGGCGTTCAGTTGATGTCGATCTCAACGGTGCGAATTTACGTTATGTCGATTTCCGCAATGCCAATCTCAGAAATGCCAATTTATCCAATGCGGATTTAGCGCGTGCGGATCTTCGGGGTGCGACGCTATTGGACACCAAATTCAACGAAGCGATCTTCGATGGGGCATTGATAAATCATTCAGATTTCCTCCACGCCAATTTTAATGGTGCTTGGGGCGTTCGGTTACTCGCGTCTTAGTTAGATTTTCTATTGAGCCGCGCGACGTTGTGGAACAGCGACAGTGCGTGTCTTGATGAAAGATCCCAGCCGGGCAATCGATCCCTTGGCTTCAGGCAGATTGGGATAGAATTGGAAAACGTGGGTCATCCCGCCCCACACTTCAACACTGATATCGACACCGGCCGCTTCAGCTTTTTGAGACAGGCGTGTTGAATCGTCGCGCAACACTTCGTTGCTGCCGACATGAATGAGCATCGGCGGCATGCCTTTAAAATCACCATAGAGCGGTGAAGCGAGTGGTTCAGTTGGCTTTTTGCCTTGCAGATAATGGCGCGACATGATCGACAGAGATTTCATGTCCAACATCGGATCATGATTAGCAAGTGTCAGCATTGACCATCCGGTGAGTGCAAGATCCGTCCACGGAGACATAGCAACGATTGCCGCTGGCAATGGCGCACTCGCATCGCGCAAAGCCATGCAGGTTGAAATGGCTAAACCACCCCCTGCTGAATCACCGGCAATAACGATGCTTTTAGGATCGATCCCTTGGCCGAGAAGCCATTGATAGGAATCCAGGGCGTCTTCAACAGCCGCCGGAAATTTATAGGTCGGTGCCAGCCGGTAATCGACCAGCAATCCCCGCGCAGAAGAGGCCTCGCACAGGCGAGCCAAAAGACTTCTGTGGGTGTTAGGCGAGCCAATACAATATCCGCCCCCGTGGAGATACAAGATCACCCGGTGTTGCTGGACGGATGGTGGCTCTATCCATTCGGCCTTAGTCCGGCCCGTTTCAATTTTGGTGACGTTTATGTTCGATTTGATTTTTGAAAAGCGTTTGGAAAATTTCTCGTAGCGCACTTGCACTTCAGGCATGAGTGTCTTGGCGTCGATCTTCTTGAGCGCTGAAAATCGTTGCATTCGATCAACAAAATGACTTTGCCAACTGACCATAGAAGTTCCCAAATAATGAGCGCTTTTGCTCGGTACGTCGCTGGATCGAGAATTGCCCCGGATCCATATACGCACAAAACCATTAACATCAACTAGGCGATACTTAAATCCGATTGTCCCGTGATAGACAAGGCCCCATTCAGATCTCTGGTTGTATGGCGAAAAAGCGCCTCCCAGAGAGGGAGGCGCCAGTGTGTTGGGGGGAGTTTCGGTACTTGGGGAGTACCTTGAAATATTGGTTTAGGCTGCTTTCTTGCCTTCTATTGTCCGTTTACCGCCCGAGCCAATTTCGATCCGGCGCGGTTTCTTTTCCTCGGGGATTTCCCGGACGAGATCGATATGAAGCAAGCCATTTTCAAGCTTAGCGTCGGCAACGCGAACGTAGTCGGCGAGCTGGAACCGGCGCTCGAAATTGCGGGCGGCGATGCCTTGATGCAGATAAACCGCGCTCTCGTCGGGTTGTTTGTGGCTACCGGTGAGAGTGAGCGTATTTTCCTTCACTTCGATGGAAAGCTCGTCTTCAGAAAACCCGGCCAGCGCCAATGTAATTCGATAGTCGCTCTCATTTACACGCTCAATATTGTACGGCGGATAGCCTGTGCCGGTATCAGATTGAGTGACATTATCGAGCAGGTTGGCAAACCTGTCGAAGCCAATGGTGGAACGATATAGGGGTGAAAAATCAAAAGTATTCATGGTCACATCCTCCTGTTGAGCGACATGGTGGTTTTGGCTCGCCAAATGGCCGAGCCGTCATCAAATATCGAACCCCTTATGGGCATCCGATAGACAACACGTATGGTGTCTATTTGTGATTTCAAGGGGGAATGTGGTTTTCACAATATGCGACAATTTCGCTCTTATTGTGGTGCGCTGGCTTGCCTTTGAATGTGTGCGTAAAGGAGCGTGGTCCATCTTTCGCCTGAGGCATAATGGGGACGCACATCGAAGTCAGAAAACTCTTCCCCGAGCCCGCGCTCTATCGCTTGTCCAAGGGTAAGCCCTTCCGCAGCATAGGATTCCAAAACCGAGACAGCGCGTTCGATGCGTTTGATCCACGCGCTGTATTTGGCAAGTGAATCTACCCTGATCGCCTTGGGATGAAACGTTCCATGGCCGCCGACGATGATCGTGTCATCGGAAAAGTTTTCGGTGATCCAGTTGAGGTTCGCCATATAGCCCTTCACCGATCCACCGCCTTCCAAATCGATGAGCGGAAGTTTGTCGGCCACATAATGGTCACCGACATAAAGAATTTTTCGCTTATTGAAATATACGAAGGCGTCGCCGTCGGTGTGGCTCGCCTTGTTAGGCGGCGTAAATACATCGATTACTTCATCATCAATGTGGAGGGTCAAATGCTCAGAGAAAGTAAGAGCAGGAAGTGCGCTTGTTTTAAGGGGCGGACTTTCTTCAAAGGTCAGAGGCGAAGTCTTGAGGCGTTCCCGTTGTTGATGAGGGACAATTGCCACGATGGATCTCGGTAGGCTTTCCAAGCCTTGCGTATGATCACCGTGATGATGACTGGTGACCACATAGGTGACCGGACCTTCTGACAGTTCGGAAATCCGGCCGACGATCAATGGGATCACGTTGTCGAGGTTAACATCGATAAGCAGGATTTGCTCCTGACCAACAAATGCCAGGGTCGATGGATTGCCAATCGGGACGTCAGGCCGAAAAAGAATAAGATTATCGGCAATCTCCAACTCATCAAGAATGACGTCATCGTCTGCTGTAGCTGCGCTAGTTACAAATGCCAAGGCTGCCAGGTTGGTTAAGAAGGTCTTCATCATCACATCACGCTCTTCGAAATAAAGTCTATCCGCATAGGATTTATATAGTACGATTCGTACTAATATACTATATTGGAATCGTCCTAAGGACAATATGATGAACATCACAATTTATGTTTAAGGGAATGAGCAGGATGAGACCGCTAACCGAGCTTGAATCTCTGGTATTGGCGCAGATCTGGAAGGAACAGCCGATTACCGCCTATGCCTTGCAAAAGATTTTTAGCCTTTCTCCCCTCGGACGTTATTCGAAAAGTAAAGGGGCCATCTACCCAACGATTGAACGCCTGGAAAAACGCGCCCTCATCACTTTCCAGGAAGGCGAGCACCCAGACCGGCCATCGAAGCTCTTGATTTCGACCATGGAAGGGGAGGATGAAGTCCGCAAGTGGTTGTTCGATCTCGACCCACAGGAAATGCTACCGGACGATCCGCTCAGAACCAAAGTCATGTTCCTATCAGTGCTGCGTAAAAGACAAAAGCGTGAATGGATTGATGCGGTAGGAGAACTTGTCGATCAACAATGCACTCTTCTCGATGACTATCGAGAGATAAACGAAGATCCTGATCGCTTTATGGAGTTTGCCCATCTCAACGCTAAGGCAACGGTTGTTCAGCGTATTTCTTGGCTGAAGAAGTTGCGCGAAGTTGTAAGGTGAAGAGCGCCGCTCAGTACTAGTTGGCCTATTGTCCTTTAGTCAATCCTGCCTCAATGTGGCATGCTGCTATCAAACTTGAATCGTATTTTGGGGATATCGGAATGGCTTTTGTTAGAAGCGGGCTCCTGATTGTTGCTTTTATTGTCGCAACTTTTTCGCCAGCGCAAGCAGGGCTCTGGGATCGGTTAGGCGGCCGCTTTGGTGATGGTGCGGCTGACAAAGCGTGGAGCCCGGAAACCAAAGCCCTCATCAATCAAGTGAAGCTCGGCATCGATCCATCAAAAGTCATTGACCATCACGCCCATATCATCGCACTGCCTGATGGCGGCTTGGGACCGTGTGGAAGAAAGCCTGAAGTCACCATTCATAAAAGCCGGAACTCCTGGCTCACGCCCTCGTGGAAAATCAGAACGGAAGTTTTGCGCAGCGCGTCGCTAATCACCGATGACAGCAAAGCGAACCAACAATACGCCGATCGCGTCATGAGCTTGGTCAAACAAAATCCCGTTCAAGGGAAAATCATCCTCGTCGCCATGGCCAATAACTTCAAAAAGAACGGTGATGGCACCTATTCTCCGGATAAGGATAAAACCGATCTCTACATGTCAAACGACTATGTCGTTGATGTTGTCGATTGCTTGAACACAAAACTGCCAGGTGACCGGTTTATCGCGGCCATCTCTGTTCATCCTGGTGATCCCGACGCGCTTACCACGCTTGATACCTTCCAAGCGCGCGGTGTGAAATATGTGAAATGGCTGCCCAATGCCATGAACATTGATCCCAGCGAGACGGACTATCTGCCATTCTATAAAAGAATGGCAGCAAACAAGATGACCCTTATCGCCCATACCGGTGAAGAAGCCGCCATCCGCGTCGATCCAAAATCGCATCAAGCTTTCGGCAACCCGGCGCTTTATGACATGGCTCTGCGCGAGGCGGGCGTGCAGATCATCCTCTCGCATATGGGCCGCGATGGTTATCAGGATGAGTTTCTGACCATGATGAAAAAGGATGAATACAAAGGTTGCCTGTTTGGCGATATCTCAGCCATGGCCATGCGCAAAGGCGAATTGGATTACCTGTGGCGCGTGCTTGATGACGACAATTGGAAACACTTCAAGGGCCGCATCGTCAATGGCACTGATTATCCACTGTCCGCGGTTCATTATTTCAATTCCACCAAAGCCATCATCAAACATAACGACGCACCCGGCGTCGCTAAATCTCAAAAGAAGGCTCTGACAGAAATCTACCAAAACAATCCACTACTCTACGACTTCACCATCAAACGCCTGATCCGCAACAAAGGCGGCAAAGCATTTCCGCCGGAGGTCTTCTACGGCATCAATCGCGGCACCGCATCGGGGGATTATGGCTGTGAGGTGTGATGAGAAACAAAGACCGACCACAACAAACTAACTCACGCTTAACGTCTCACTGACCAGCTATTCCGCCAACACGAACTCTCCGGTTCTCAAGATCCGGTCCATCTTGTCGCCTTCGAGGGAATAAGCGTTGTCGAACGGGATGGGGACCGAGCGTCCGGAAGTTGAGGTCAGTGCAAAGTGTAGATGAGGGACTAGCGAATTGCCTGACTGACCGACTTCGGACAATTTCGCGCCCGCTTTGACCGGATCACCGGCCTTAACTTTGACACTGCCTAATTTTAAATGGGTGTAAGTGGAAAACTCCCCATTGTCATGGGCAATGACGATCCTGTTGCCATAGTTCGCCTCCGGATCATCTGATGCATATTGGTT
>JAJFIN010000035.1 GCA_021774955.1 Alphaproteobacteria bacterium
TGATCACATCCGCCGCGACAATGTTGTAAAGGCCAGACGCGGATTCACCAAGATGCACGCGCGCTGTTTCGTAATTGGATTTTTCGATGGCATTCAATGCCAAGACCATGCGCGCTAAACGATTAGTCGGTCGTGTGACGACAAGGGTCTCGGCAAGTTTGAGTGCCTCTTGGTAATTGCCCGCAGAAACCTCTAGCAGAAATGCGCGCTCCAAAATGATGTTGTTGTTGGGTTCTGATTCAAGCGCTCTCTTGTAATATATTGCCGCCGCCCCGGAATCGCGTTCGATGGCGGCTTGACGCCCGGCAAGATAACTTCCGAACAATGTTTTGGCTTCGCTGTCATCAACCTGCGTTTTCGGAAAGAGGCGTCCGTAATCATCGCTTCTGCCCGACGCACATGCACTCAAGAGCATCGCGACGGAAACCAGCATGATGAGTGGCTTCACGCCTGCTAGAGCCCGTGTGCTTCGTTCATTTCTGTTTTTCAAAATTTGCATCTTCCAACTTGCTCGAGCTTTCGAGCGAACTCACGATTTGAAATACACATTACCGAAGGCATCATTACATATTGGGGTAGTTTGGACCGCCCCCCCCTTCCGGCACAACCCAATTAATGTTCTGACTTGGGTCCTTAATATCACAGGTTTTGCAATGGACACAATTTTGCGCATTGATCTGAAACCGTGGATTTGAGCCATCGTCATCAGCCAAAACCTCATAAACACCCGCTGGACAGAAGCGTTGAGCAGGCTCTGCCCAGGTCGGTAAATTTACCGCGATTGGTATTGAGGGATCCTTAAGAGTGAGGTGAACTGGCTGGTCTTCCTCATGATTAGTGTTCGAAATAAAGACTGAAGACGGCTTGTCAAAGCTGATCACGCCATCTGGTTTGGGATAATCGATCACATTTGCCGAGGCGGCGTTCTCGAGCGCAGCAAAATCAGGCTTGCCGTGTTTCAGCGTACCAAAAAACGAGAAACCAAAAAGTTGGTTGGTCCACATATCGAAACCACCAAACATGGTTCCGACAATGGTTCCAAATTTTGTCAAGAACGGCTTGACGTTCCGTACACGTTTTATGTCTTTGTGAATCTCACTTGTTTGATAGGCTTCAGTGTAAGCGGTCAGTTCATCAAATTGACGCCCCGCTGTTACTGCCCCAACCGCGGCATCGGCTGCCAACATGCCAGACTCCATAGCATTGTGAGAGCCCTTAATGCGGGGAACGTTCATAAAGCCTGCTGAGCATCCAATGAGCGCACCGCCGGGAAAAGTCAGTTTGGGAACCGATTGCAATCCACCCTCAGTAATGGCGCGCGCACCGTAAGATACCCGTTTACCGCCTTCAAACGTGGGACGGATCAAAGGATGCTGTTTGTACCTTTGGAATTCATCGAACGGTGAAAGATAGGGGTTTTTGTAATTCAGGTGCACAACAAAACCGACCGACACCATGTTGTCGCCGAAATGATAAAGGAACGAGCCACCGCCGGTGGTATTATCGAGTGGCCATCCGAGCGTATGCATGACCATGCCGGGCTTGTGTTTTTCCGGGGCGATCTGCCACAGCTCTTTGATACCGATGCCGTATTTCTGTGGTTCGCAATCGCGCTCGAGTTCGAATTTCGCAATCAATTGCTTGGCCAATGACCCCCGCGCGCCTTCGGCGATCAGAGTGTATTTGCCATGAAGCTCCATGCCCGGTGTGTACGTGTCTTTATGTTCACCCTCCCGGCCGATACCAAAATCGCCGGTGGCCACGCCTTTGACAGAGCCGTCGTCGTTATAGATCACTTCGGAAATGGCAAAGCCGGGATAAATTTCGACGCCCAAAGCCTCTGCCTGTTCGGCCAGCCAGCGGCAGACATTTCCCAGCGAGGCAATGTAATTGCCGTGATTGCTCATCAGTGGAGGAAACATGAAATTAGGCAGGCGCAGTTTGCTCGAGGCACTGAGCGCATAAAAGCGATCATCGGTTACCGGCGTTTCGAGCGGACAGCCCTTTTCCTGCCAATCGGGAAACAGGTCATTGATGGCGATGGGATCGATAACGGCGCCGGAAAGAATGTGAGCGCCAACTTCCGATCCCTTTTCCAGCACACATACTGAAATATCAGCGCCTTTTTCTGCCGCTTGCTGTTTGATGCGAATGGCTGCTGACAGGCCCGCAGGTCCGGCGCCGACGATCACAACATCATATTCCATGGATTCACGTTCGACAGCGGGCTCAGACATAAACTTCTCCTTGATCATTTCCAGCCTTGCCCCGCATAGAAACGAGTGGCTGATTTTGTTTTTTAGTGGCCCTTGAAGGCCGTCCTTGCGTATGCTGTTGGCAGAACCAGCCGGGCTGAGGAACGCCTTAGTTTATGCGCAGAGACGCCCGGAAGGTCAACGACAATCGGCGTGCTTTGGCAGCGTATTCTGGCTTAGATTTGATACCGGATTTGGCACTCTAAGCATTTGGTTTGATTGAGAAAAGGGATCATCATTGTCTGGGCGATCAATTGAATATGAAGATGCCCTAGCGCTGTTGGATTGGTATGTCACCGCCGGCGCCGATGAGGCCATTCAAGACGAGCCTCAAGATCGTTATGTCGAGCCCAACAAATTGGCCGCTTCAAAGCCTGGCACCAAACAGGCGACGCCGACGCCTTCTCATCAACCGCGCCAAACGCGTGCCGGGTCAGCGCAGACCATTCCTGCTGGTGATGAGGCTATAAAAAGCGCGCGCCAGATTGCCGGCGAATGCACAAGCCTTGATGAACTTCGAGCGGCCATGGAAGCTTTTGAATCATGCAGCTTAGCCAATACGGCCCATTCCACTGTATTTTCTGACGGACATCCCTCGGCTTCCGTGATGCTGATCGGTGAAGCCCCCGGCCGCGATGAAGACCGGGCCGGCTTGCCGTTTGTTGGCCGCGCCGGACAATTGCTCGACCGGATGTTGGCGGCCATTGATCTGTCGCGGAAAAATGAGGGCGCATCGGGTGCCTATATCGCCAATGTGGTTCCCTGGCGGCCCCCAGGAAATCGCAATCCGACGACCGAAGAAGTTGCTACTTGCATGCCGTTTATCGAACGCCATATCGCGCTCGCCCAACCTAAAGTGATCGTCGCGCTTGGTGGTATCTCGGCAAAAAACCTGTTGGACACACCGACAGGCATCACAAAACTGCGCGGTAAATGGGCGATCTACGAGAGCGGTGACAGAAAGATCCCGATCCTCCCGATGTTTCATCCGGCCTATCTACTTCGCACACCAGCGCACAAACGTTACGCCTGGAAAGACCTATTGGCGTTGCAAGACAGATTGAACGAGAGCGAAGAATAGCGCGTCCCTCAGACCTTCGAGAGGATTTACCCCATGCATATTGGAATGACGCTGCCGACCATGGTGCCGGCCGAACACTATGATCGGTCAACCTTGGTCGATTGGTGTCGGGCAATAGATAACGGTCCGTTCTACTCACTGTCGTGCGGTGAACGAATCACCTACCACAATCAAGAAATGCTCGTGACATTGTCTGCTGCTGCAGCCTTAACCGAACGCGTACGGATCTTTGCAACTCTATTTGTTTTGCCACTCCACGGAACCGCAATGGTGGCCAAGCAAATGGCGACGCTTGATGTTGTGAGCAATGGTCGTCTTACGGTGGGGGTTGGTGTCGGCGGCCGTGAGCACGACTTTAAAGCGGCTGAACGCAGTTTTGAGAAACGTCATGCGCGTATGGACCAACAGGTTGCGGACATTCGCGCCATCTGGTCGGGCAGCCCGGCCTTTGATGGCGCTGATCCTGTGGGGCCGCCGCCCGTTCAACAAGGTGGCCCGCCCATCTTGGCGGGCGTGATGGGCGCCAAGCCTCTCGCCCGCGTGGCAAAATGGGCTGACGGCATGTGCGGCCAAAGTATGGATTGCAATTTCGAAGGCTTCGCCGACATGGTGAACCTGGTACACCAAGCGTGGAGCGATGCCGGCCGCAGTGAAGGGCCTTACATCTCGTCGTGCTTCTGGTATGGGCTCGGTTCGAATGCCAAAGAGCGCTTGCACGCCTATACGCTCAAATATGCAGAAATCTTCGGACCTGAGATCGCCCAGTTTATGGCCGATGCTCAAACTGTCGACAACGAGGGTGCGATGCTCGAAGCGCTGAATGCGCTCGAAGAAGCAGGCTGCGATGAAGTGGTGTTGGTGCCGACGTCTTCAGAAATGTCGGAACTCGACCGAACGATTGAGGCATTGGCGAAGCGGTGACCATTTATTCCTAAACTTTCCCTAGAAAATGCGCACGCATTTGTTTGGGGTCTACTCGCGGTTCGTTTGAGTACAGAGGTTTTGGATTGCTTCGACCCCTGACACCACGGTGCTAAAGCTTCTCGCGTGATACTCTGCGGCACCGCCATTGGACCCACAAAAGGCATTTGGGCCAAGTCGAGGGAAGTCTAACAGCAGGTAGAGATTCCTCCCCTATCCGCCTCGTGACTTGGACCACTTCATGTTACCTGCGATCATGTTGTTGATATGTGAGATCATTGTCGACCCGCGCCCTCCAGAGCACACTAAACCTTCGCTCACCCATTAGAGTGCGAGGTAACAATGAACACCGCAGCGCAACAAACATCCCCTATTCCGCCAGCCAGACTGGCTGGTTTGCTGTACTTGATCACCATCGCTGCAGCTTCTATCCAATTCTTCATCCGCACCCACTTGATCGTGCGCGGCGATGCTGCAGCGACGGCGGAAAAAATCCTTTCGTCGGAGACACTCTATCGTCTCGGCATCGGCACCGAGATGATCGCGCTGGTAAGCGGCTTGGCTGTTGGCGTGGTCTTGTATGAACTGCTCAAACCCGTCAATCAAAGTTTGGCCCTACTGGCCGCGTTCTTCAAGCTTGCCGATGTGGCCTCTCACGGGGCTGACATCGTCAACTATATTGCCCCATTGGTTTTCTTGAAGAACCACGCGAACGTAGCCGGGTTGGAGCCCGAACAATTGCAAGCTCTCGCGCTGATATTCACGACAATCTACGAAGCCGGTTTTGACATCCCCATGGTGTTCCATGGCATGCATTTGTTTGTGGTCGGATATCTTCTGTTCAAATCTACATTCTTCCCGCGTGTTCTGGGGGGGCTTCTGGCGGTGGCAGGATTGTTTTACCCGCTCGGTATTATCGCAAACTTTCTGATACCTGGATTTTACCCGTATCTTTTCCCCATTTTCCTCGTTCCGGCTTTCATCGTGCTCTTGTCATTCACCTTATGGCTCACCACGTTTGGCGTGAACGTCGGGAAATGGCAGGCGCAAGTCGACAGGATGTGGGTGCGGCGATAGAAGTCAGGTCGATCCGGCAATAGCACCGCGAGGACTTTGTCCGGTCCAGCGTTTGAAGGCGCGTGAGAACGCACTCGGATCAGAAAAACCGACGAGGTAGGCAGTTTCGTTGACCGACACTTTTTTGCCGCTGAGGTAATGCAAGGCCATCTTATGGCGTAAGTCATCGAGCAATTTTTCGTAGTTCACACCTTCGGCTTTGAGTTTGCGATAGAGCGTCTGGCGGCTCAGGCCCAACTTGCCGGCAATCAACTCCATGCTAGCCTCGCCGGTGTGCAAGACCGGTATTAAGAGGTTCTCGACTTGCCCTTTTATCGTCTTTGAGCTCTCCAGACTTTTCAGCAATGCGTCTGCACGCTCACTTAATATGCCAAATACGTAGCGGTTTGGTTGCGGTATTTCGAATGAGAGGATGGCCTCGTCGATCAACAGTGCATTTTTGTCACTGCCGAAGACCACCGGTACTTTAAAGATCCGATCAAACTCCGCGCGGTATCCGGGATCTTCGTGGGTGAAATGAATCGCTTTGGCGAAGGATACATCGCCAACTTCGCGGGCATAGCCACTGACCATGCGAGCAAAGGCGGATTCTGCGAGCTCGATATGATCGACATAGATATTGCTAGGGAGTTCCAACCAAACTTCTCCCTCTGTTTGGATAAGCTCGAACCAATCGGTTGACCCACCTTCATCTGAATCGATCATCAAACGGACATAGCGGTTCATCTGTGTGAACGCATCCATCGCCGTTTCGGCCGACTGGCCGATAAGCCCAACAATCGATAATTCAGGCATGCTGAAGGCTTCACCAAACAGCAAAGCAAGGGATGGCTCTTAGCACAAATCTTTGCCGACAATCATCATCACCAAGAATATATCCAAAATAATGCAAATTAAAAAAAATC
>JAJFIN010000341.1 GCA_021774955.1 Alphaproteobacteria bacterium
CATCCACCATCAAAAAATGAGACTGTTGAGCCTGTTAATTGATGACGGACAATCCATTCCCAAACCCCTATTTCTCAATTGGATTTGTTGCGTAGTAACCCATGATCGGTTCCGCCTTTAAAAGACTTTTGATGTGTGCCCAATCGCCGGAAGCTACGATCCGGTCAAAATGTGCGCCGTGATGCTCCTTCGATGTCCATACCTCCTGGAGCACATAAACATTAGGGTCCTCGACATTTTGATACACGACTGCCGACACAAACCCCGGTTCAGACGCCATTGCGTCGGATACGCCAGACATTATCCCTGCAAATTCTGATCGGCCCGCATCGCTGGCCACGAAATTGATAATGAGCGTAACCGGCGTAGCTGTAGCTGTACCCGACGACGCCTGGACGCCAGTAGATGCCGCAAGCGCGCCAAAAGTTAATGCGGTCAATACACGTTTAAATTTCATGATGGTTGTTCCATAGCTTCAAGATTATACCGCCGAAAAGGCATCTGGTGAGGTCGATTATTCTCTTTGCCGACAAGAAGTGTTGTCATTATCAGTTTCCTTGCTGAGTGAACAGCAACCCTACAAGCGCGAGCACCGTTCCCATCCCGTCAATCCAGAATAGATTACGGATCATTGGTGTAAGCGTTTGTCCATCTGCATCGAAAAACAGGGCGCCAACGCGACCGCTTATCAAGCCGCCAAATATCACCAAGGCCACCACAAATGCGGTGAATATCGAAATCAAACCGACAAAAGGCGCAACCTGGCTGAGGGCTGCAACAAAAAAGAACCCTCCATATTGAGCGCGGATTTCGACGCATCCTGATTTCCCAATAGCCTGCAAGGAAATGCTTCGTGCAAACCGGACAGGCTGCCGGAAGCTCATGATCCCGGTGAAGAGAAAAAATACGCCGAAGATTATCAGCACCATATTTAGAAATATATCTGTCATGTAACGGTTTCTTTTATGAACGTGTGCTTTGAGGCCCTTTCAAAAACGGCACAAATGTCGGGACATTTTTGCGGTAATCGATATAAGGTTTTCCAAGCGCATCGATCAGATCCGCCTCCTCAAATGGTGTTGCAAGGATAATGTAAACGAATGTTGATGCTGCAAAGACAATATGACCGACCGTCAGATGCGGCATGACCAGCGGCGCGGCCATCCACCCCAGACTAATGGGATGGCGAACCAGCGCATATAGATACCGCGCGGTCATGCTGGAGGTTTTCGGCGGAGACTGTCTGAAGTTTTGCCAGGCTTGCTCCAAACCAAAAAAATTAAAGTGCCCGAAGTGAAACGTTGCCGCAGACATCATGATCCACACAGCAATGTAGGCCGCATACATAAATCCCGCTGCCAGATCCGAGTGAACCTGCCAGACCGTGATCGGAACTGGCAACCAGAAGGTTACGAGCAGTGCCGTCATGATGGCTGTCATATAGAGATAGGTCGCGCGTTCGATGGGTGCTGGAATGATCTTTGTCCACCAGCGCTTAAACGAAGTGCGCGCGGTTATTGAATGGTGGAGCCCAAATAAACCAACAAGCCCTGCATCAATAACAATAGCGATCCATGGTGTCGTTGCTGCCCCATCGCTGATGCCCTTCGGCACGCCGACATCAGCAAGAAAACCCATGATATAGACGAGGCTCGCCGTCGCTACGGCATAGGAAATCAGCGCGTAAATCAGCATCAAGCTTTTGCGTATCATTTTAAATTTCCTTTGTAGATTGTATGAGCCGTTCGTCGTTTTGAAATGGTAGATCTAAAGAGAGACGCCTAGCCCCAGTTTTGGTGATGCTCGGCATGGGTTTTCAGATATGCTCCATCCGTGAAGTGCGTATCGTAGAAATCGGTGTCGAGCTTATGCGCCTGCAGGTACATCAAGCTCATGATCGCCGGCGCCGTTGCGGGGAACCGGCCAAATGTATCCTGAACATATTGCGCCATGGTCGCTACGCAGTCGATGAATTCGTCATTGATTGGCGCGCCAGTCTTTCGCACTGCGTCTGTTTCCTTATACGGACCTTTCGTTTCAGCATTGAAGGGCCCGCTCGCGCCGAACTTGCGTTTCACCACCGATTCCACGGCGGCGCGCATATCTTTAAAGTGCGGTTGGCAATGACCTTCGAGAATGCCCTCCAAACCAGTGATATGCGGCAAAGGTTGATCCGGAATCATATCGAACCGAAAGCCCAGACCAGGTACATCCGGGTCGCCACTTGCGCCCAGCACACTGAACGGATTAAGGCCGTCATACATCCATCCGCCAAGGCCCATCGCCTGCAACATGAGGGCACCAGCGTAGCATGAGCACGACAGCTCGACCGTGACTTCTGTGGCGCTGACCTGCTCCACATAGGATAGCGGTAGAGGGTTTTCGATATCGACAAGGTGTTTGAACTTTTCTATCCCCGGGATAGGGCGGTTGTTCAGATCGTCATAGATGCACGCGCCGTTCTGAACGAAATAACACAGGGCCTGAACAATATGCTGCGCCAGATCGGCGACGGGGATGATGAGCGTACTGCCGGGGACATTCCCGCACCATTCATTATGCATCTCCATATGTTGCGGCTGGGCCGGTGTTTTTAACCTTCCATCAGCGAGTTTTACGATGCGCTGTCGATGCGCATCCAGATAGGTGTTCATATGCGTTGCCTTCTCTCGACTGAAAGTCGCCGCACTCTCGTAATTGAGCATGATTTGCATGGCTTGTTACGCGGTGACGCGAACACGCGGTGGAACTCATACAGAACCGCCCGCGAAATCGGTGCGTTATCCACAAACGAAATTCGAAGATTTGAAAATATGCGTGCCGTTGATGGTGGTGATAACCATGCACCGTTGGCGTTAAAGCGCCAAGCGGACGCACCAATAGCAAGTGAAAGGTAAAGTAATGACTGATTTTAGTGAAAATACAGCCCTTAAAATAATGAACACGAAACTTCGTGGAAAGCCCCAATCGGCAGTTTACGAATTAAGTGATGCAGAATTGTCATTACTTCGAGGCCAGTTGGAAAATTGGACAATCGGAATGTCACAGGTTCTTGCGAACCGCATTGGCGATCTTGAACAAACGCAACGTGTGATGTCTGAAACAATCATACTTCCCGAAAACAAGCGAACGACGTTGGCAACGTTGGCAGGTGAAAAATTGGAAGCTGGTGAAATCCCACCAAACGCTGCATTCGCCGCCTTTATCCTCGCGAACCATTCCGATCAACTTCATATCGAAAAGGAAATCAATCGCCGGAGTAATTTAAATTGACCGAGGAAGAACAATTAGAAGCACACGCTGCTTTCGAAGCGGCAAGGCGCGAGTTGATTAGTGCGATTGAGCGTGCTGAACGAAGGTCGATTGAATTCACTCAGGAGATTAACTCGCCTG
>JAJFIN010000342.1 GCA_021774955.1 Alphaproteobacteria bacterium
ACGGAAGCTGAAAATGAGATCGTCCCAACAACCTTGTGGCCTATGTTCGAATCGACAATTGAAACCGCTTTGGGTGCCCCCATGGGCGAGAGATAGACCCGGCTATCGGTAGGGGACGCCGTTGTATTATGCGGCCGACCGCCGGTTTCAATGTGCGCGACGACCTGGCGTTGCTCACTGTCAATGACCCAGTATTTCCCGTCACGGCACGGAACATAGACCCAGCGATCATCCGGTGTGATGGCAATAGCGTGGGGTTCCGGCCCAATTTCGATCTGATGCTTGATTTCAAACGTCTTCTTGTCGATCCAGAGAAGCGATCCGTTGGGTTGACCGTTGCGCTCCAGGGACACGAATATTGTGTCGGACGCCGCTGTCGTAGCAATCCCGTGAGGATGGTCGCCGACCACCAGGCGCTGGATGAGTTCACCCGTCCCGATGTCGTATATATGGATGTCATTCCCTTTGGAGTTGGTTTGCCAAAGTTGCTCTCCCGCTTCGGCAGATTTTATCGGAGACATCCAGATGAGAACAATTATAACTGACAGTATACGGATCGATATCGTCGCGATATTTTTAAAAGTGAGAAGTTTAATCATGGACATCCTCGTGCTAACGGACCAAGAAGTTCTTAAGCTGTGTGATGAAATCTGCGGCATAGTCGTCAGCGCGCGCGTTCGGCTGCTGAACCAAAGTGAAATATTGCAGCGCCAGACCTGTCAGCGCAGCGAAGGTAATACGGATCGATTGTTCGTCTAAGCTGTCCCCGAAGCGTGTCGCCGCGTCGGCGATAATGGTTTGATTGATCCTGTCATTGGGCTTAGCTACGTAGGCGGCAAGACCGGGGTCAGACGCCGCCGCTGCGCGGATCTCCAAAAGGACGCGGAAATAATCAGACTTAAGGTGCGACCAAAGGATCTCGACGACCTGATCGGCTCCCTCAACTGATGTGTCGCCAGGCAAATCTTGTGCAACATTGCTCACCAACCGGCGGTAAATCTCGGCAACAACATCGGCTAATATCTTTGAGAGATTATCGTAGTGATAGTGGATCGCCCCGCGCGATAGTCCCGACTTTGAACAGACTTTGACGAAGCTGAATTCGTGAAATCCGTACTCAATTAAGATATCAATCGCTGCATCGCACAAGCGCTGACGGGTCGCATCTGAGCGCGCTTGATGGCGCGAGTGGGGTATATTTGCAGCCTGCATTAATATATACATACATGAATGTATATATCATGTAAACCCCAAAAAACGGGCACAAATCCCAATAAGGTTATACTGTCGCCGAGTCAGATTAAGCATAGTCAAATACAGGCCCCCCATGCCCAACCCCCACCACACCCACGCACTCCTCACCAATAAAGAGATGGGAGAGGCCGATCACCGTACTATTGAGGGCGGAACGCCAGGTCTGACGTTGATGGAAAATGCTGGCGTCTTTTGCGCCGAGGAAATACTCGCTCATTGGCCGGAGCCGTTATCCGTCCTTGTCCTTTGCGGGCCAGGCAATAATGGCGGCGATGGTTTTGTTATCGCTCGTCATTTGGAGGAAGAGGGCTGGGATGTCCACGTTGCGCTTTTGGGCGACGCGGGTGATCTCTCCGGTGATGCCGCCCATATGGCCATGCAATGGATAGGTGACAATGATGACGGTCTGATCCCCTTCGTGCCGGAGTGCGTCGACACCGCCGACCTGATTGTCGATGCGTTGTTTGGCACGGGCTTGGCGCGGCCAATCACCGGTGTCGCAGCAGAAGTGATCGCGCGGGTGAATAGCGCGTCCGTTCCGGTCTTTGCCGTCGATATGCCGTCGGGCGTGAATGGCAACAACGGCGCTATAGGCAATTGCGCCATCGAAGCCGATCTCACGGCCACGTTCTTTCGCAAAAAACGCGGCCATGCCTTGATGCCTGGCCGCGCCTATTGCGGTGAGATTGTTGTTGGCTATATTGGGATTAAAGATGAGGTGCTTAACGCTATCAATCCGCGTGCCTTTGAAAATCATCCCGATCTATGGCTCGATGCTTTCCCTTGGCCGCAGACCCAAGGCCACAAATACACACGCGGTCACGCGCTGTCCGTGAGCGGTTCTGTCGCCCATACCGGCGCAGCGCGGCTTGCTGCTCGCGGCGCTTTGCGCGCCGGTGCGGGGCTCGTCACCCTCGTCTGTCCGCCGGCAGCCTTGATGGTCAATGCCAGCCAACTCACCGCCATCATGGTCAAAGCATTCGACGGCGCTGAAGGGCTTAGTGAAATATTATCCGACCACAGACGAAATGCCGTGATCATCGGACCGGGCAATGGAGTAGGCGAGGGAACGCGCGCCAACGTCTTGGTGGCCCTCACGGCCGAGGCGAGACCGACCGTTATTCTCGATGCCGATGCCCTGACATCGTTTGAGAGCAAAGCGGCAGAACTCCTTGATAACAGTCATGAAAAGACCATCGTGACGCCCCACGAAGGCGAGTTTGACCGGTTGTTTAAAATCGCCGGTCAACACGTCAGTCGCGTCGAAAAGGTGGAATTTGTCCGGGCAGGCGAGGCCGCCAATATGGCCGGTGTGATTGTTTTAAAAGGACCCGACACGATCATCTCCGCACTTGATGGCCCTATGATCATCAACACCAACGCACCGCCAACACTCGCCACCGCAGGCTCGGGCGATGTTCTGGCCGGCATCGTTGGCGGCCTCGCCGCGCAAGGTATGGCGCCGTTTGAAGCAGCAGCGGCCGGCATCTGGCTTCACGCCGAAGCGGCCAATCAATTTGGCCTTGGCCTGATCGCCGAAGACTTGCCCGAAATGCTGCCAGAGGTCATGCAATTGCTTTACTCGGATATACGGAATAAGTGAACCTCTACACACTCATCTTTCTGGTTTTCGTCATACTGAGGAGGCTTGCCAGCGGCGAGCCGTCTCGAAGTATGTTGAAAACCCGTTCTTTGTCGCCCATCCTTCGAGATGCGGGCAAGAGCCCGCCCTTAGGATGACATCTGGGGTGGTCACGTTTCGAGCACTTCATATTATGTAAAAAGAAAGCACATTGATGACGTCAGGACTTTCCCTACGTCCGGCCCGGATCGAAGACGTGCCAGTCATGCGCGACCTCTACAATGGCTATGTTGAAAGCTCCCCGGTCACCTTCGACATCGAACCCCGCACACTGGATGATCGTGAAGAATGGTTTGCGCAGTTCTCAAACAGCGGCCCGCATCAACTCATCATCGCGGAAGTGGAAGGCACCCTGGCCGGATATGCGGGAACGACAGCGCACCGCAAAAAGGCCGCATACGCGCGATCCGTCGAAACAACAATCTACATCGACCAAGCCTTTCAGGGGCAAGGCATAGGTCGTGCCCTCTACCATCGGCTGTTTGAAATTCTAGGCGGCGAAGACGTCCACATGATCTATAGCGGCATCACACTACCTAACGACGCATCTCTTGCCCTCCATCGTGCATTTGGCTTCTCAGAAATTGGCACTTTCCACGAAGTCGGTTACAAGTTTGATCGTTATTGGGATGTCATTTGGTTTGAGAAAAAGTTGAGTTAGATCCACAGGTGTTTTCAGGTCTCCAACGACGTATTGCCTGTATTTCAGTTGAAGCATAGGCTATCGCAAATAAATAATAACAATAAGGAGAAAACCCCATGGCTCAGCGCACACTCGAAACTGGAACCGAAGATCTACTCGCCCATATTGAAGACGGTATTGCGGTTGTCACCATGAACCGGCCGGAGCGACGCAATGCGCTTTCCGCTGACATGCTCGGTGCTATGGCGAAAACTTTCGCCGAGATCGAGGTTGATCCTGAAGTTAAATGCTTGGTGCTGACCGGTGCGGGCAAAGGCTTCTGTGCCGGGGGCGATGTCAAAGGCATGGCCGAAAGTTATGCCTCAGGTGCCGCACCGAAGACCCTCGACGAACGCATTCATGCACAGCGCATTTCTCAACGCTCGACGGCGGGCAAACTCTTTAAAATGCCAAAACCAACCATTGCAGCACTGCCGGGTGCGGCGGCGGGCGCAGGGCTCTCAATTGCGCTGGCTTGCGACCTACGGGTCATGGCCGACAACGCGGTCATGACCACGGCCTTTGCGCGTGTCGGTTTTTCTGGTGATTACGGCGGCACCTATTTCATGACCCAGTTAATCGGCGCGGCTAAGGCGCGTGAACTCTACATGCTGTCCGACCGGGTTTCGGCGGAGGAGGCAGTGCGGCTTGGCTTGGCCAATAAAGCAGTGCCTGCGGATCAATTAATGGACGAGACCATGACCATGGCCCGGCGTCTCGCGTCCGGTGCGACCATTGCTTATCGGTATATGAAAGAGAATCTAAACCGCGCCATGTCCGGCGCCGATGTCGATGATTGTCTCGATTTAGAAGCCACCCATCACATTCATACCGGGCTTACGGAAGATCATCGCGAGGCCGCCCAAGCTTTTGTAGACAAACGCGAACCTCAGTTTAAGGGGCGGTGAAGAAACCTAAGGAAGACAGGTGCTGCGTTGATTAAAGGCAAAACCGGTAATTGTCACCGGGGGCGCCGGTGGCATAGGTAAAGCTATTGCCCTGCGGCTGGCCGATGAAGGCTGTAAGGTCGCCATCTTTGACCTCGACGGACCCGGTGCCTCCGAAGTGGCTGAAGAAATTCTGAAAGCTGGTGGAGAGGCACACGCCTATCAGGTGGACATTACCGATTATGCGGCCGTCGCAGCGGCAGTGGATGCGCTCGAAAAGGTGGCGGGACCCGTTTTCGGCCTGGTCAATAATGCCGGATGGGATGAGGCCAAGCCCTTCATCGAGACGGAGCCGGATTTTTGGCGCAAAGTCATCGACATCAATCTCCACGGTCCTCTCAACCTTACGCACATTGTCGGCCGCCGATTGGTCGAAAGCGGAACCGGGCGCATTGTCACGATTGCCTCGGACGCCGGTCGGGTTGGTTCTTCAGGCGAGTCGGTCTATTCCGCCGCAAAAGGCGGCATGATCGCCTTCATGAAATCCATGGCGCGCGAATTTGCCAAACAAGGAGTCACTTTCAACACGATCTGTCCGGGACCGACCGACACGCCACTCCTGGCCAATCTTGATCCCTCGGGCAGCACCCGTTTGGCGGATGCACTCAAGAAGGCAATCCCCATGCGCCGTCTGGCGGAGCCGGAGGACTATCCCGGCATGGTGGCGTTTTTTCTGAGCGAAGACGCCGCTTTCATCACCGGGCAGACAATCAGCATCTCCGGCGGCCTGACCATGCATGGGTGAGGGGAACGTAATTAAGGGGACAGTTTACTTAATTAACCCGCATAAAACAGCGAAATTTTTCTCGAAATTCTAATTAAGTAAACTGTCCCCTTAATTACACATACTCTCTGCGTCACCCCGCGACTTGATCCACTGCTGTCCGGTTTAGATTTGATGGACAAGTCGCATGGCTTGGATTCAACTGGTTTTGCAA
>JAJFIN010000343.1 GCA_021774955.1 Alphaproteobacteria bacterium
CCTCTATCAAGTACAGTCATCTTCGGCTGATCTTGTTTCGGCGCAAGTATTAATCGTCATTCATATTCCAAGTGATACAAGCAAACCACCACCGAAGGTCAGAGCGCGTTTGTTTGACAGCGTATCTCGTCATATCTCAGGATTTAGCGGTGGCGGAGAGATTGAGATTGAAGATGGCGGATATGTAGTGACGTACTCCACAACCTTGGTCACAAAATTGGCTGATGACGGGCCGCAAGTGCATCTTCATTGCCGTATTGAAGTTCCCGGTTACAAGATTGAAAATCTCCATTGGGAATCGGATGATTTCAGCGAGGATGCTGTGTTTGAAGTGACAATGAAGCCGACTATCATACCGCAGTTCATTCAACGGATGAATCAAAGTTACAAATTCTAAACCGAGTGTTTGATTCTCGAACAGATCGGCGTAAGTGGTAAAATGGGTGATCTAGCGTTGCACGTGAACGTTCGCGCACTCTATTTATATAGACCGACTGTTTTGTAAGATGTCCCACCCATTCCCTGCTTGAAAGTTGTGACGCCTTCGGCGTGCTCAGGATTGATGCCACCGAGATCAAACCATTGAATGCCTCGATCTTTGAGGAGAAGCATGGACGACCACAACAGTTGATGATGCGCTCGTAGTTCGCGACCGAGATCACTTGTCCATCCTATGTGATCAGTTGCTGACCTGCCGTGGATGAGGACGAGGACACCAGATACCGGTGTTTCTCCTTCGAACGCCCTGATTACAAATCCTTGATCGGTTTTTAACAATTCAGATGCCATCTGAAGAGCGAATTTTGGATCAGGGCCTCCGTATTGTCGCTGAGCTTTGTCTTCGGTGTATTTTGCCAATAACCAATCCAACGCCTCTTGGTCTGTTTCGATTTTGATCTTGAGCTGACCGCGTTCTGCTTTATTCAAACGGTTGCGCCAATTAGATTTGAGATTTGCTCTTAGGGCTTGCTGTTCGGCCGTCAAATCGACCCAAATTGTTTCGTAGCCTTCACCAATACGGGTGAAACCGTTCATAGTCATGAGTTCTTGATTTTGAGTATTGTCAATTAATTCTGGGAGAAAGCGACGAACGCGCCCTATCCGTTTTGGAAATGTTTTGTTGAGCAAGATCAGAAATCGCTGCCAATTGTCGATTGACTGATGATCCTCAAACCACAGAGGACCTCGATGGATTTGTATCGTTTGGAAGATCCCTGCAAGGCGGACTTCTTGGTACTGAATGAGCCCAATTGTTTCACCTTCAGAAACAATCGACCCGAAGTGGCTCATTTTTTGATTTACGAAACGAACAGCCCGAGCGTAAGCCCATGTATTCAACATGTTGGACTTTCGAACGCGAGTAAGGTTTGCGCTCCATTCAACAGACCCTAAATCATCCCAAACAAATTGCACGCTCTGTTCCTTGTGCTGATTCGTTGGCGATTAGAATATCTGAATATTGGGAGACGACGGGGTAAGGATGTGGCCTGGCGTTAGAGGATAATTCAAGCGCTATTGGTTGGCTATGACGTTGAAATATTGGCTAGGTATTCGCAAAACGATTCAACACCAAACTCAAGAGGCGGAATCTAATTGGAGAAACTAGGCAAAAAGTTCGCGAGTGCAGATTGGTTGATTATCATCACCGATATGAACTGAGGTGCAAATTGAGTCATTCGCTTTAGGAGCAAATACCTCATCAACAATAGCGGGTCGCAGTTCAATCTCTTCTTCGCAATCTTGCTGAATGGTTGTCGTGGCTCCAAAACTAGGTGAGATAACTAGATCGCTGGACGCCAGTTCCACCGACCAATTCTGTATTCCCCCAGTGCTAAAAACAGCTATTGCTAGTGCCAGCCCTTTCATCACACGCTCCCTAATTTTCCTATGCGATGGTTTATATTAGCCACTTTCAACCTGTCCCACTGATAACCAGTTTTCATACTAAGAAGGTTTGGTGTCCATAAAAATCTAATGAATAATTCGTAACCTATTGTCGGCTTTTGATCACTTCACGCTTACGTGTCGAGCTCAGAATCAATTATTAGTTGTAGCGCATCTGTATCTTTGATGATTACCACACCGCGCTTGAGCGATACCCAGCCTCGATCCCGCCATCTCCGCAGATGCTTTGAAATGCTGATGCGTGATGTCCCAAGCATTTGACCCAATTCAGCTTGGCTGGGTTGTAGGCGCACTAAGGTTCCGTCAGCTGTGGGTTTGCCGTGCAAATTTGCCATATGTAGCAATTGCTTAGCGAGCCTTCCTGCGACATCAAGGAAGGCCGTATCTTCGATTTTTGTACTCAGATAACGCAATCGAGCGCCAGCGACCTCTAGTAGATGGAGGGCCATTGCGGGTTCTTGTTGTAGAAGCTGACGAATATCACGGCGTTGGACCACCATCAGCTCACAATCTTCAATTGCAATTGCATCAGCCGTGCGCGGTTGACCATCCAGAAGTGCTATTTCTCCTAGTAACTCGCCGCTACCTTGGATATTGAGCACGAGCTCCTGTCCGCCTGCGGTACTTGTGCTAATCCTGATTCGGCCCGCGAGAATGCCATAGAGAGCATCACCTTCATCATCTTTGTAAAAAAGGGCTTCACCAGGAGATAGCTTCCGGGTCACGCTAATATTTACGATCCGGTCTATGAGCTCCGAAGGGAGATCCTGGAACATGTAATTGCGAGCGAGTAGGGCATGCCGTTCCGTCAACATTGGCTTTTCCGTGGTTCAATTAGATAGGTCATATTTAGGACTTATCATTTGAAACATGTGTAAACCTATTTACATAAAAGCAGAAACACTAAAAAACCCCGTATGCAAACACAAACAGGGTTTTTGAATCGAGGAGGTAACAGGCCTAGTTTTCTGAGCTGTTTTCCTGTTCTCGTTTGATATAGGCGATCAGATCAAGGATATCTTTGTCACGCTTTAAGCCCGCAAATGTCATTTTGGTGCCAGGGGCGAAGGCCCGAGGGCTTTTGATATAAGCGGCAAAATTGTCTTCATCCCAAATGAAATCAAGTTTCGTGAAAGCGGTGGAGTATTTGTACCCGTCAATACTGGCGACTTGCCGTCCAAATAGATGCGCAAGATGAGGACCAATCTTCTTTGGCCCTTCGGCCTCAAGGATGTGGCACGACTTACATTTTGCGAAAACTCGCTTGCCTTTTTCCGGGTTGGGACCTGCTTCTTGGCCCACTGCTGGCAGTGACATGACCGAAAACCCGATAGCCGTGATAATTGCAATAGCGCTTCTCATAATTCCCCCGTTAGGTCTTTCAGCACAATGTGAGCATACTCAGATCGTCGATGAAATCAAAATGATTGGGCAACATTGCCGCATCGTCTTGGACAATGTACTGACCGATGCGGCGAATGTGTGGCGGAATATAGTTAAGCTTCGCTGTCGCCATTAACGATGACGTCGCTTCCGGGCTGGAGTCGCTCAGCACCCCTGATGATCACACGATCTCCGGCAGAAACAAGACCGTGCACTTCAATGTAATCACCTTGTGCGGCACCGGTTTCTACAATCACCCGTTCTGCTTTTGATTCATCAGATACTTTGAAGATTGCAATTCCATCTGACCTCAAAATCAAGGCATCGCGAGGAACAGCAATAACTTGGTTTGGTACGGATTTGGGAACTGACACGCGAACGGCACTGCCGACGATCCAATCCGGATTAGGTACGGCAACGCGAATTTCGAGTGTTCGGGATATTTCATCACCGACAGGAATAATCACACGAACCTGACTGGTCTCAAAGACGTCGAGTTTAGTAACCCCAACGCTGGTGCCGCTTTCAAGGAAAGGGGCAACAGCTACCGGGATTTGAGCACGGATCTCGATATTGATGGTGTCAACAAACCGAGCAACAGGTCTTCCAACAGAAACATATTCGCCAATTTGTGACATGCGTTCGACCACACGTCCTGGAAAGGGTGCTTTAACTTCCGTGCGTTCCAGATCATAAGCAATGCGTTGAGCGCCAATGTTGGCTTGGGCTAATTCTTGTTCGGTTGCATCGCGGCGTGAAAGTGCTTCTTCAAACCGGCTTGCCGGTATGTTGTTGGACTTTCTAAGTTCTCTGAGGCGTTTAACCTCTTTACGCTGATAATTGAGGCTGGCCTCTAAACGTTTGGCGTTTGCTTCCGCATTTTGCAGTTGTAAGATGAGATCACGATCATCAATCTTTGCAATAACACCGCCTTCTTCCAGTTCAGTACCAACATCGGCAATCCAGCTTAAACGACCCACAACTTCCGCTGCGATACGAGAGTCGTTACGACTGATCACAGTACCAGGTACTTCAATTTGTGGAGCGATCTCCATTCTTTCGACTGACACAACTTCGACTTGGGCAGGCGGCGGTCCTTCTTGAGCAAGGACCGTCCCGAAGGGCGCTAAGGTGCAGATAACAGAAACTGCGCACCGTGCCACTGTTGAATTGAGAATATCCATTTCCGATCCGTTTCCTAAAATTTACTTGGCTAGTTACGCTGCCTCTTTTTCACGACCGGTATAACGTCGCAAATCTACTATCTTAACGCCCCAACCACCAGGTGCCTCGCCTAGTCTCAATAGACTTGGTAGGAGCAGTAGCGTGAACAATGTGCTGACGGCCATACCGCCGACGATTGTCGCGGCCAGACCGCGATAGATTACACTGCCAACACCAGGAATAACAACCAACGGCAACATCCCAAAAATACTTGTTAATGTGCTCATAAAAATTGGGCGTAGACGGACGTTTAGTGCTTGAGAGACGGCGTCTTTACGATTTAGTCCGTCACGTTCACCGCTGCGAGTTTGGTGGACAAGCAAAATAGCGTTGTTGACCACAAGCCCGAGCAAAATGATAAATCCGATCATTGTCAAAAGATCCATGGGCTGGAAGGTGATCAAATTGAGAAGACGAAGAGCAACGATCCCACCCACCGTGGCAAGAGGGATGGTGACAACTACGAGTATCGAATCCCGCATTGATCTAAACAGAGCCGCTAGAATTAGGAATAGGAGCCCTAATGCGAACAGGAAGTTTTCGCCCATTGTGCGGATTGCTTTTTTGAGGCTGTCAGCGCTTCCGCCATAAATAATGGCGCCGTCACTTGGTAGAAGTTCTCTTATTCTTGGTTCAATTTGGGTTTCAACAATCTCGACAGCGTCGCCCAATGACATTCCTGCGGGAGGATTTATCTGAAGTGAAACTGTTCTGCGACCATCAACACGTTGGATATTTGAAGGACCCACGGCGCGTTCAAGTTTTACCAGCTCTCCGAGAGGAACTGATGAGCCGCCTGGAGTGTAAAGCGGTACGCGTGCTAACGCTTCAGGGTTTTTCGAGGCCTCGGCTCTTAAAATGATGTCTTGGCGTTCTTGGCCGTTGAAATGTTCGCCAACATAAAGCCCGTCACCCAAGGCGCGAACGATGCTTGCGACATCATTCCTGGTCCATCCAGCTTCGCGAATGCGGTCGTCGTTAGGGATAATTCTGAGTTCAGGATTTGAAAATTCCGGACGGGGGTTGGTGTTTACATTAGCCTCTGGCAAGAATTCCTTGATAACTTCCGTACCAGCAATGGCAGCTTTGGCAAGACCGATAGAATCTGACGATTGAAGGTGAAGTTCGATGGTTCCATCATCACCGAAATTACCAAATAGATTTCCTTGTTGAGCAAATGAGAACGTATCTGGAAGCCCGACTAGGATCTCCTTCTGAACGATCTCAACCATTTCCTTAATGCGACTTTGATCTTTGATGCGAACACCCAGCCCACCGTTACCACCAGGCCATGTCGTGACGTAATAATTTTTTAGTGCCGGTTCTTTTTCTCCATCCATATACGATTGCAACCATTCTACAATCATTCGAGCCACCTCATTTTCTTTGACATCAATTGATGCTCCTGGTGGAAACGAAATCCATGCATCGACAGCGTCGCGCTTCACAGGAGGGAGATAATTCAAACTGGGCAATAACAACCAAGTGACAAATACGGGCGTGACCATGAGGCCGGCAATCCAACTGGCCCGCTTC
>JAJFIN010000344.1 GCA_021774955.1 Alphaproteobacteria bacterium
TGTTCACGGTGTTTACAAACCCGGTAATGTGCAATTGCGCCCAGAAATTTTGATGAATTCGCAAAAGATGGCCAAAGAAGTATTGGGTCTGGAAGGGAATGCATTTGATTTTGTTTTTCATGGCGGCTCTGGATCTGAGAAAGAACAAATCTCTGCTGCGGTCAGCTATGGTGTGTTCAAGATGAATATCGATACCGATACCCAATTTGCCTTTGCGCAAGCTATCGGGGCCTATGTTGAAGAGAACCCGATCGCCTTCAAACATCAGCTCGATCCAGAAAGCGGTGCTCCGCAGAAAAAGAAATACGATCCGCGGGCATGGCTGCGTCTGGGTGAAATGGGTATTGCAGAGCGTCTCAATGATGCTTTTGTGGATCTGGGATCCAAAGGCAAAACGCTGGCTGGATAGTTCTAACCGCCGAATATTACATCATACATGATGCGGCCGGGCAGGAAGGTAAACAGACCAGCAATCACCAAAGCCCCGCCGAAAAGTCCGAACACGGCTTTTTTATGTGAGGCTGTGTTTCCCTTCCTTGCATTGATAACAATCGCGGGCAATGTTGCGAGCGTGAAGATTGACAGGAGGTGGATGGGGCTCCAGCCGCGCCATAAATTAATCTCATGTATCAAGAATGACGATCCTGCGATCAGTGTCATCAAAATAACCCAAACCCAACCCAAAGTGCGATGGGGGAGCGTTCCTTTGGGCGCTGCGAACTGAATAAGGCCTAAGCTGAACGCAGCGATGGCAGTGAACGCATGAATTTGAATGGCGAGGTCGGCGCGGAGCAAGGGGTCAAGGGACATGGCGTATCTCGGTAAGTTCAATCAATGTTGCGACAGCTTTAGCTCAATATCTTAACAACGTAAAGATGCGATTAAAATATTTGTGACGAGTGACCTGCAATGGTTTTTTGAGGTGATGCGTTGATTTCAAAAGCCGATATGGACAATCGGTGGAAGCTTCAGAAAATGTTCGATGATTGTTTTGGCGCCGGCGCTCTTCAACATATCGCCATGTCCTTCACGGCAGTGAGATCCGCCAATATATCCAATTGCGGTCATGTTGGCGGCCATCGCCGCCTCAATACCATGCGTCGAATCCTCCACGACCAAGCAATCTTCCGGTGAAACATTAAATTGATCGGCGGCATGGAGAAAGAGGTCAGGCGCTGGTTTTGGCCGTTCAACCATTTGGCCGGTGTATATCGCATTTTTAAAATAGGAATGAATGCCGGTGCATTTAAGGCCATGGGATACCCAATCGGGCGGACTGTTTGATGCTACACAAACAGCATGCGCTCTATTTTCTAAGAATTTTTCTAGCCCCTTTGGTGGAGCAAGATCCGTCGAAAACCGTTGTTTAATCCGTTCACGGATGTTTTTCTCATAGGTGTCGGGGATTACGATACCAAAATCACGCTCCAACTCAGCATACATTGCTGCAGCACTGACACCTGAGAATCTTTTTGATACTTCCTCGGTCGAAAGATCTATACCCAACTCGCGCAAATGTTCCGATTCGACTTGCGAGGCAATCCACTCGCTGTCAATCAGAACACCATCGCAATCGAATATGATGAGTTTAAATGCCATTTTTTAACTGAGATCTTATTAACTAAATTGGATCCCAACCGAAGACAGAGGTGGTCGCGCCCAATTCATACATGTCGGGTTTCATTGCTTTTAAGGCGTGATTGATGACCGTCTCGGGTGTCCAACCCTCGATTTTGCCAATACCACGAATAGGCCGCGGTTGGCTCATCAAGAAAATTTCATTGCCACGGGCAACAAAGATCTGCCCACTCACATCATCAGACCCTGGAGCTGCAAGACCAACGGCCAATTGAGCGACTTGGTCAGCGCGCATCATGTTTTTCATGCGATCAACACGTTCAGCACTGGCTTCATCTTTCACAGGAATGGTTGCGATCATGCGTGTCCAGGCAAATGGCGCAATGACGTTTGACCGCACATTCTTGTTCACGCCTTCCATGGCAACAATGCGCGACAGACCAGCGATGCCCATTTTTGCTGCTGCATAGTTTGCTTGACCGACATTACCGATGAGGCCGGATGTCGATGTAAACAAAACGAAGGAGCCTTCTTCTTGCTCACGGAAATGGTTCACCGCCGCTTTGGTCATGTTGTACGTACCGGTCAAGTGAACATCGATAACGGCGTGCCAATCTTCGTCAGCCATTTTGTGAAATATTTTGTCGCGTAAAATACCGGCCGGAGAAATTACCGCATGAAGTCCGCCAAAAGTATCAAGCGCCTGCTCGACCATGGCTTTGGCACCGTTCATGTCGGTAACGGAATCAGAATTGGAAACCGCCTCACCGCCAGCGGCCGTGATTTCGTCCGCGACCAATTGAGCGGGACCGGCCGAACCGGAATCATCGCCTTTAACGCTGCCGCCCAAGTCATTGACAACAACTTTGGCGCCTTCGCGCGCGGCCAGTAACGCGCATTCCTTGCCAATTCCACCAGCGCCGCCGGTTACGATGACTGTTTTTCCATCCATTTGTCCCATTTTAGTCTCCCTCGAATGTTAACGCTTATGGGTTCTTGCTTTTTACCGGAGCACGTTAGCTCGTGATATGAGTGCTGCCAAGCCTTCCCTATGCGCTAATTTGGGCGTCGGTTTTACTTTACCACCAGGGCTGCGTGTGATACTTGGCCGGCTCCTAACAAGTGAAGAGAACAGATGATCGCGAAATTAAGATTGCGACGACGACGCTGACAATGGCCCCGTGAGGGCTGAATCGGGTGAGGTGTGGCTCGCGAGCCGACACCGTTCAGCAAGACTTTCATCTTCAAGCTTAGTGAACTCCAATGATTGAAATTAGACCAGAGCAGCCTGGTGATATGGTTGCGATTGAAGCGCTTCTCGATTTAACCTTTGGGCCGGGACGCTTTACCAAAACCGCCTATCGAATGCGCGAGGGCACAACGCCGATATCTGAGCTCAGCTATGTTGCAGAGAGTAAAGATGGGCTTGTCGGATCAATCCAGTTCTCACCGATCCAAGTTGGTACACGCCCGACCTTGTTGCTTGGTCCTCTCGTTGTTCACCCCGATTGTCAGGGTCAAATGATTGGCTTTGATCTCATGACGCAAGGGTTGGACCGTGCGCGAGTGATTGGTCACAGCGCAGTTATTTTAATTGGTGATGCACCCTATTACGCGCGGGTTGGGTTTGAGCCTCTACCGCGCGGCAGACTGATTTTACCTGGCCCCTTTGATGCTGCGCGATTACTTGGGTGTGCTCTCAAAGAGGGTGCTTTGGAGGGTCTTGAGGGGTGGGTTGGGCCAGTATCAAAATAGGTTGCTAATTAGCTTCTCTTCGCCATGCGAAGATTGCCAGGCCTAACGTCACTAATAACGCCAGCCAAGGCCAGATCAGTGTGATCGTGTGGGTGTCGACCACGACATAGTTTTCATTTCGTTTGAGGCCAATCCAACTTCGCCCGGCCATCACACGATTGGCTTTCACCGTTCTGATCTCCGGCAGGCCTTGCTGCGTTAGCCAACGCGTGGCGCCGCCGGTTGCGTCGGTGATGGGGTCGACAATATCAGCGCTAGCACGCACGTCGTCAAATTCTCGGGTATTAAGAGCACCGATGGCTGCAATGGCAGTGAGGCGACCATCGGTTACTCTGTAAAGGCCAAGTTCGTCTGCTTCAAGAATAGCGCTATATCGTCCGGCGTTTTCTTCTTGAAGGATAAGGTCACTTACTTTTCCTGACGGCGAGGTGATTTTTATTGTTGGGGCTCGTGATGCCATCGTTCGTCTGGTGATTTCCAATTTCTTGCCATTGGCTTTGGCGCGCAAATCTTCTTCTGCCAGTTCAGGTTCTCCCATCAGCCAATGGGCGAGGCGGCGAAGTAATTCTGCTTGTGGGCCACCACCTTCAAAGCCTCTGGTCCAGAGCCACGAATGATCGGACAGAAGCTGGGCAATGCGTCCTTTGCCAACATGATCAAGAATGAGCAGAGGACTGTTTTGGCCGTCGTCCATCAATGTTGTACCGCTTAATTGGTCAGCGCCAATGACGCGAAACCATCGACCCCATTGGGCATTGGATTCAGCGGAGAATGGATCATTGGCGCCGGGTAGATCGGCCGTGACTGGATGGCGCGCCCCAGCCCTTGAAAGCTCAGGATGAAATCCACGCTCGATAACCTGACTTGATGGCCGCGCGGGCAATACGCCAGCAAGCGGTGTTCTGTAAAGACTTTCATTTGGGTTGGCAAAGGCTGGACCTGCGGCAACTAACAGTGCCCCCCCTTGTTCAACATAACGGGCAATATTGTTGAGGTAGATGACGGGCAGGACCCCACGTCGGCGGTAACGATCGAAAATGATCAAGTCGAATTCATCCAGCTTTTGAGCAAAAAGCTGACGCGTTGGAAATGCGATCAAAGACAATTCATTGGTTGGTGTGCGATCTTGTTTATCTGGCGGGCGCAGAATAGTGAAATGAACAAGATCAACCGCCGGATCGGCCTTGAGCAGGTTGCGCCATGTGCGCTCGCCGACGTGAGGCTCGCCGGTGACAAGAAGAACACGCAAACGATCCCGCACACCGGTGAGTTCTACGATGGCAGAATTGTTGACCAGAGTGATTTCGTTTGAAAGCGCTTGAACTGTGATTTCAACAGGATTGCTGCCACCATGTTCGATATCGACCGAGATTGTGTGGTCGTAGCCAGAGCGTACAAACGAGACTTTCGGCGGTTGTCCAAGAACGGCGGCTTCAACGCGCGCGATCCGGTGGGGCTCCTCACTGTCTTCATATCCTGAATCTTCAATGCGTATTGTGATGTGTGCTTGCTCGCCGACAATGCCGAACCGTGGTCTCTGTTCAATGACCAGACGGCGATCTTTGCCATTCGGTGTGCCGGTTAGGAGAGCGTGAACCGGTGTTTCGATATTGAGGCGGTTTTCGAAATCTGCTTGATCATGTATTTGCCCATCGGTCAGTAGAATGACCCCCGACAGCCTTGAAGGTGCGATATCAGAAAGCGCCTCATTAAGTTCACGAAATAGGGCCGTGCCTTCATTCTTCAATTTGCTGTTTGACCGTTCACGGACACCGACATCGACGGTGCGCAATTCCATATTGGGAATAGTTCTAATTTTTTCACTTAAGTCTTGCGCGGCATTGGCGGTTTGTTCGGTGCGATTTTCAAAATTTTGACTTTCAGATTGATCAACCACGAGGACGGCGACGTCATTGATGGGCTGGCGGGTCTCTTCTTTCAAAACGGGATTAGCCAGCAGCAGGGAAAGAGTGGCAAATGTTAGTGCGCGTAAAAGTCCAGCGGGATTTCTGACGATAAGATTGATGACTGACAGGATAAGCGCAAACCCAATCATGACGAAAAGCGACCATAACGGTATGAGCGGATTAATATCGAAAGACCACGGCATGATCATTGCCCCAATCGTTCGAGAAGGGCGGGGACATGAACCTGATCTGCTTTGTAATTTCCGGTCAGCGTATACATGACCAGATTGACACCAAAGCGGTAGGCCATCTCTCTCTGGCGTGTGCCGCCGGGGGATACCGGGGCTAGGGGATTGCCGTCTCGGTCCTTTGCCCACGCTGCGGGCCAGTCATTGCTACCGATGATCACTGTCGAAACACCGTCATTGGCAAGACTTTCCTTGCCTCCACTTTCATTCGTTTCAACTTCAACCCACACGGCTCCGCCGGTCCAACGTCCGGGGAAATCTTGCAGAAGATAGAATGACTTGGTCAGCACGTGAGAGGCCGGAACCTGTTCAAGATGAGGAATGTCCAGCTCACTCATGACCAATCGCAGCTTGGCTTCATTAGGTGTTGAAGGTCGGTTGGCGAAGGCTTGCGGCAATTGGCGTTGAAAATCCTGGGTATCGAATAAAATGGTACCGCCGCTTTTTAAGTAGCGATCAATTTTGCGCAAGATAATGGGGTTCAACTCTGTTTGGTGTTCCGTAATCGGCCAATAGATAAGAGGGTAGAAAGCGAGTTCGGATGTTTCGAGGTCGAGCCCGATCGGCGCACCTGGTTCCACCGCGGTCCGTCGAATGAGTTCTTGGCCCAATCCAAAGAGGCCGGCATGGCTCATCGTATCTATCTTGGTGTCTCCGGTTTTAACATAGGCCAAGTGGATTTCACTGGTTGCCTCTAGAGCTAAGGTGTCATCAGCTGCGTTGGCATCAGTGGTAAAAATTTGTAAGCAAATGACAGCAATTGCTAAGGCCGGTGCGGTGGTGGATCTCGATAGGAAATTCCGTTGAGTAAGGCGCGACAATGCATCTGTGAGGAAAAGCAGTGCCAGTCCGTCGATTAACAGAAGAATGAACGCGGCAGAAAGCGCCCAAGGTTTGACATTGAAACTACGCTCACCATCAGCGGCCATCAATGTGATGCCTGCGGGTAGATCTTCGATTGGTACGAGAGCCGCCAGGCCTTCGCTTAAATTCAAGGCGAGAGCATTTGAAGGCGATCCGTAGAGTCCCGGTGGTGCCTTTTGGTTTGGTGTCCAGGATTTGATGTCTTCAACAGATAGCGGGCTAATACTGGCTAGAGGTTGGCCCAAAACACCAAAGCCATCGAGGCTTTTCAGAGCTGCTAAATGTTCGCCAGCAAAGTCTTGGAGTGAAGTCGTTTCTGCGACGACTGAGAAAGCGACAATGCGTTCGAACATTTCAACAAACAACCCCGATAACGGTAAGGACGACCATTCGGGTGAAGCTGGAACATGAAAGAGAACGATCCATCCGTTACCATGAGGAGCTGCCGTGACGAGGGGTGTCCCGTCTGTAAGATGGGCCCAGGTGCGACCATCGCCAATTGTCGAGGGGTCTGCTAAAATCTGTCTACTGACGGTGACGTCATTTGGAATTGATAGACCATAAAAAGGGCTTCCTTCGGAGAAGTCAGCGAGGCTTTGGGGCGTATCCCAAGAAAGAACAGAACCAAGCGCGCGACTACCAGAGCGCAGTGGGACCGGCAACAATCGATCAGATTGCGCGGACAATCGAGGACCGGCGAACCGTACCAACAAACCACCATTGTCAATCCAATCAAATACTTTTGACTGTTCGCTAGTGATGACTTGGCCAATATCCGGCAATATCAGGATTGAGGGATTGTCCTCAAGCAGAGAAAGCGGCGACCCGGTACTTGCTTCTGCGATCGGTTCCAATGCGCGTTTGAGGTAATAGGCGTCTGACAAAAGGGGGCGCTCACGTTCATTCGAGCCACCGGCAATGATGCCGACTTTGCGACGGCGCCAGCGTTCGTCTAGTAGCACAATCGTCGCTGCTGATTGCTGACCGGCGATCTTGACCGTCGCGGCTTCATTGCGCAGTTCGAGCGGGAGAGACATATTGGTCGTGGCACTGAGGTCCGTTTCGCCAAAAGTGAATGGGGCTGATTGGAGCAATCTTTCGTTTTGAGCGCGAATATCAATTTGACCGGTAAAAGCACGCCCCTCACTTTGACGCTTCACGGCTATTTCGAAATTCCCTTCTTTCAACACCGGAGGAGAAAGGACAAGTAAAGACCCATCGTCGGTGATCGGCATGTACCAAGTGGGGCCAAGGGTTGCGAGCGAACGGGCAAATGGTTTGATTGCTCCAGAATCCAGGCCATCAGATATCCAGACAATCTCCGGTGGCCCAATACGTTGTGAATTTGCCGCGACGAAGGTATTTAGGCGCGTGGCCACCGGTTCTCGGTTGGTATTCCAAGGCACGGGTCTCAGCAGCTTTAATTTGGCGCGCGCCTCAATTGGTGTCAGGAGGCTAAGGTCGGTATCGGCCTTAGCGTTGGGTGCTGTCGGTAGAAGGATAAGCGGGCGACCTGCGCGATTTGCTTGATCAATGACGATTTCGGCCTGGCGCGTGTAGCTGTTCCAGTCTTGTGCTGAAGCCCAGCCGTT
>JAJFIN010000345.1 GCA_021774955.1 Alphaproteobacteria bacterium
CGATGGCGCGGGTGATGGTGCCTGTTCAACCCTATAGCGAGGGTCCGAACCTGGCCTCGAGCCTGCGGGTGAGTGCACCAGACCTGGCGCTGTTTCTACAAGAATTGATGGCGCCGGCTTTGCTGACACCAGCCATGCGCGATCAAATGCTAGAGCCTGTGGTCGAGATCGATGAGCGCATTTCATGGGCGAGCGGGATCGGCATTGACCACAGTGACGGCGTGACCACCTATTGGCACTGGGGCAGTAATCCAGGTTTTCAGAGTTTGATGGTGATCGACCCGCAAACCGGGAATGGTTTGGTGGTTTTAACCAATACCGGCGGCATGGCGGATTTTGTCAGTGATACTCTTGGCGGCTATAATCTCGCCAAAGAAGTCGCGCGAGAGGCTATGGGCATTAACGGTGCCTGGGACTTGCGAAGGCACTAGGGAGAAAAAAGTGGAACAACGCCGATTAGGAAATCTGTGGCCGGTCAGTGCACTGACGCTAGGTGGCGGTGGGCTCGGTCAGGTTTGGGGCGAGACATCGCGGCAAGAAGCAGTGGCGACGGTGAAGGCGGCGATGGATCACGGCATCACGCTTCTCGACCTGGCGCCGATGTACGGAAGAGGTGAAGCAGAAGCGGTCATTGGTGAGGCCTTTGACGGTAAACTCCCAGAAGGCGTGCGGCTGACGACCAAATGTCTCGCGGGCACTTTGTCGCCAGAGGATATGTTGGCAAAGCTCGAGCGCTCTCTTATGCGCAGCCTCACTGCTTTGAAACGAGAGCAAGTTGATCTCTTTTTCCTCCATTCGCAGATTATTCCGGACGAGTACAAAATGGCGCAATATGCCGACACGCAAGAGAAGTGGACGGTGACGTGGTTATGCTACTTGGATGCCTTGCTGCCCGCTATGGAAGCCTTGCAATCGAAGGGTTTGATCGGTGCCTGGGGGATTACCGGCACGGGTCTGCCCAAGGTGATCATGGATGCGCTGCGCCACGACACGAAGCCTGCGGTGGTTCAAGCCATCACCAATTTGATGGACAGCCCCGGTGGGATCCGGCGTTATGAGGAGCCGCCGGAGCCGCGCAACATTATCCGGACAGCCAAAAATAATGAGGTCGGTGTTATGGGTATAAGAGCTGTGCAGGCAGGCGCGCTTACGGCCAATATGGATCGCTTACTGCCGACCGATGATCCGGATATGATGGATTATATCCGCGCGGTGCCGTTCCGTGATCTGTGTGCGGAGTGTGGTGAGGATCCGGCCCTGATTGCCCATCGTTACGCGCTGGATATGGAGGGCGTCGATACAATTGTGCTCGGTGTAAAAAACCGCGATGAGCTTAAGGCTTGTGTCGATGCGGCCGAGCAAGGACCGCTTGATGCCGATCTCAAAACCCAGATCGATGCGCTACGGCTTAATTTCTTCCGCCCCAAAGTGCCGATTGACTAAGATAGCATCTCGCTACGGTGGTCTTAAGATCGTTTCTGCTGACGGGCGCGGAGGCGCAAACGCAGGGCATTTAGCTTGATGAACCCTTCGGCGTCGCGTTGGTCGTAAACCGAGTCTTCTTCAAAGGTGACATGCTCCTCTGAGTACAGAGAATAAGGTGAAGACCGTCCGACGATGGTCGCACTGCCTTTGTAGAGTTTGAGGCGCACGGTGCCGGAGACCGGCTCTTGGCTTTTGTCGATCAAGGCTTGGAGCATTTCGCGTTCGGGTGAGAACCAGAAGCCATTGTAAATAAGCTTGGCGTAGCGCGGCATCAACTCGTCTTTCAAGTGCGTGGCTTCGCGGTCAAGCGTAATGCTTTCCATGGCCCGGTGGGCGGCGAGTAAAATCGTTCCGCCGGGAGTTTCATAAACCCCGCGCGATTTCATGCCGACAAAGCGGTTTTCGACAATGTCTGCACGGCCGATACCATTGACGCCGCCGAGCTCATTCAGCTTAGTGAGTAATTGCGCGGGCGATAATTTCTTACCGTCAATGGCGATGGCATCGCCGTCTTTAAATTCGACCTCGATATAGGTTGGTTTGTCAGGCGCGGCTTCCGGTGAGACCGAGCGTTGATACATGTATTCTTGCGATTCTTGAGATGGGTCTTCGAGCGCTTTGCCTTCGCAAGAAATGTGCAACAGATTGGCATCAACAGAGAACGGCGCTTCGCCGTGCTTGTCTTTGGGGACGGGGATCTGATGTTTTTCGGCAAAGTCGATGAGCGCGGTGCGCGAGGCAAAATCCCATTCACGCCATGGCGCGATGACTTTGATGTCCGGATCAAGCGCATAATAGCCGAGTTCAAAGCGGACCTGATCGTTGCCCTTGCCGGTGGCGCCATGGGAGACGGCATCGGCGCCGGTCTCGTGGGCGATCTCGATTTGACGTTTGGCGATGAGCGGACGCGCAATAGAGGTGCCGAGCAAATAGGTGCCCTCATATAGCGCATTAGCGCGGAACATCGGGAAGACATAATCGCGGACAAATTCTTCGCGCAGGTCTTCAACAAAGATTTCTTTGATGCCGAGCATCTCAGCTTTTTTGCGGGCGGGTTCCACCTCTTCGCCCTGGCCAATATCGGCGGTGAAGGTCACGACTTCGCAGCCATAGGTTTCCTGAAGCCATTTCAGGATGATCGATGTGTCGAGCCCGCCGGAGTAGGCCAGCACGGCTTTTTTGATGGTTTCTTTTGTCATTGTTCCAATTCCATTTCGGGGCGCACTATAGGAATATATGGCGAGATTGAAAGAGGGTGCGACAATGCGGGTGTTGATTATCGGGGGAACGGGCTTTATTGGCACGCCGTTGGCGGTGCGGCTCAGGGCGCTGGGCCATGATATTGCGGTGTTTTCCAGGGGTGAAAAGCCCGTCGACCCAGCGAGTGATGTGGTTTTTATCCGTGGAGATCGACAGCATATTGGTGATAGTGCAAGCGATATCGATGCGTTTCAGCCCGAGGTCGTGGTTGATATTTTTGCCATGACCGAGGTGGAAACAGGGCCAGTCTTTGACCTCTTCGCGGGTCGCGATGTGCGGTTTGTTATGCTGAGCTCGTGCGATGTTTACCGGGTCTTTGGGCGTATCCTCGGCACCGAGCCAGGACCGATTTTGCCAGAGCCGATTGTTGAAACCTCGCCCTTGCGCGAGAAACTTTATCCCTATCGCGGATATAGGCACGTCAAATCGCACGATTACGACAAGATCCCGCTTGAGAAGATGTGCCTTGATCAATTTGAAAGCAAGGGAACTGTGTTGCGTTTGCCGATGATCATCGGGCCTGGTGATAAGCAACACCGGTTCCGCGATCCGGTGAAACATATGGCGGACGGACGCCTGGCTATCCTGTTGCCCTCGATCTATGCCGGTTGGAAAACCACTTATGGCTATATCGGCAATGTGGTCGAAGCCATCGCTTGTGCGGCACTTGATGATCGCGCTGGAGGTCACATCTTTAATGTCGCCGATAAACCCATCCTGACGTCGGCGGAAGGGGTTGCGCAAGTTGCCGAGACGATGAATTGGCCTGGCGAGATCGTGGTTGCTGACGGTGCGGCGCTTCCGGACAAGCGTGCCGGAATGGAAGCACTTAGTGATCTGCGCCAGGACATTTTAATCCACGCGTCGAAGATAAAGGACCTGTTGGGATTTGAGCCAAGGTTTGGGCCTGAAGAATCTTTGCAAAAAACTATCGAGTGGGAGCGGGCTCACCTGAGTGAAATTGATGATGACGCTTTTGACTATGCGGCGGATGACGCGTTTCTTGCGTCAAGAAAGGCTAGCGCCTGATTGATCCATGGGCAGGATGAGATCCAAAATTTTGTTGGCGCGGTTTACATCGAAACGTTCCTCGCCAACAAGGTTCATAAGATTGGCGAATACACCCAACGCGTCGAACGCATAGGCGAGAGAGGCAGCGTCAAAATCCGCTGGGAATGTGCTGACGTTTATGCCACTGGTGATGACTCTGTTTATCGTGTCGACATAATGTTGATGATGGTTTTTCAGCAACGCCTTGATGTCTCCATCATCAACTTCAGAAATGGCTTGAAACTGTACTTTCAATTCTTGTGGATGGTCGGATATCCGCTCCATATATTTGAGACCCATATTTCTGAGTGTCGTGAGAGCATCGTCGTCTTTGTCTATTTCGGCCTGCCAGAAGGCAATGATGCGGGCATGGATGCGATCAAGGATGGCCAGAAAGATCGATTTCTTGGTGGGGAAGTGATTGAAGATTGCGGCCTCTGAAATACCAATCTCTTGGGCCATTTCTTTGACGGTAGCGGTTTTGTAGTTCGAGCGGGCGAAGATCGCGACAGCGACTCTTAGGATTTGCTTGCGCCGTTCCGTTGACGACATCCGCTTCGTCATGCCTTCAAGATTTCCTCGGAGGCAGCCGCTGCATCGGGGCTTATCCATCCCTCCATCATGGGGTCGGATTGGTCATGAACGATTTGCCTGAGAGTTTCAATGGCCGCGTCGCGGGTTTGACGTTTCACTTTCTGGTAGGCGTCAGCCGGCGTGGTGGCAAAGTCGCGGGCAATTTCCAACGCGCGCTCAAGAACCTTATCGGGCTTTTGTAATTCATCGAATACACCACGTGACATTGCTTCGTCTGGTCCATAATTGACGGCATAGAGTGTTGAGTAACGGACATCAGATGGCGATAGCTCGGCTTTTAAAACTGTCATTGGGGCGGCAGGGAAAGGAATACCTGCGCGTGCCTCAGTTAAACCAAATGAATATTTCCCCTTGGGACCGATCCGATAATCAGCTGTCAGTGCAAGAATAAAACCGGCCGCCACAGCATGACCGTTGACGGCCGCTATAATGGGTACGGAGCAAGAATAAAGGTTGAGGATCATCCTGTTGACGATACCGAGAAAGTCCTTTTGACGCTCGGCAGAATAAGTGGGCACCTCGCGCAGATCGAGCCCGCCGGAGAAAAACTTGTCCGTGCCCGTCAGGACAATGGCTTTGGGATTGCTTGCGATGATCTCTTGGAAGGCGGAGAGAAATTCATTGGCCATGTCGAAGGTGATGGCATTGGCCGGTGAGCGGGCCATTTTGAGAATGGCAACGCTCTCCTCCATTTCTATCTTGATATTGGTGCCGCTCATGATGATAACATCTATTAAATGAGTTAGTACTAACTAATATAAAACCATGAGGATCTTGTCAAGATTCCTCGCCGGCAGTTTTGGGCGGGCGGCTGGAGGGCTCAATGCTCAGGCAAATGGTGGAAACTGGCGTGGATTCAGGTCATGTGTAAACCATTATGCGGATCTATTGCCGTTCAACGTCTATATTAGAGTTACCCTATTTTTTGAGGTTGGCTCATGATCACGATCTTACTCAATGTCATTTGGCTGATATTTGGCGGCGCATGGATGGCCATAGGTTGGTTTATTGCCGGTATCTTGATGGTCATATCGATTGTCGGCATTCCCTTTGCCCGCGCGGCTTTTACCATCGGCTTGTTTGCTCTATGGCCGTTTGGGCGCTGGATCGAAGATCGCGAAAAGATCACTGGCATCGAGGACATTGGAACCGGCCCTTGGGGCACAGTTGGTAATGTCATCTGGTTGATTTTTGCCGGTTGGTGGCTAGCGCTTGGCCATATCGTGGTGGCGTTTTGCTTGGCCATGACCCTGATCGGTATTCCCTTTGCCTGGGCCCACTTGAAGCTCGCCATGGCGGCAATTTGGCCGATTGGCAAGAGTGTCATCGATCTGAACCCAGAGGTGTCCAATCCGTTCAGGCGCTCAGGCGATGATGGCGGGTCAACACCGATAAAAACAGATTGATATTTAGATGGGTTAGCGAGAAATAGCGCAGCCGATCCACGGACGTTCCGGGTCGCGGGGCTTGCAGCGTGTCGTTTCCTGCTCGCTCGAGCCGTCCCTGTTTCGGTGACCTTCACGGCCCTGCTTTTGTTGTTCACTGGACCGGGTTTCGGCAAGTTGATCGAGGCTCGAACTCTTTTTCTTTGCGCGAGAGGGTTTGCGGTTCTGTTCAACTGTGTTGGAACTTGTTTCCGCGCTCTTGTCTGTTTCGCTTGATCTAGATTTGTTTGAGTTTTTGCGGTCTGAGATTTGTGCGCTGCTTACTTCTGCAACTTGCCTTTCAGAGCCGCCCATCAGTTTTTCGATGGCGACACACCCTGTTAAGGTTAACGCACTTACGCAACATACCAACAACAAACGCACGCGATACATTTCTTGTACCCTCGGTTTACCAATCATCTCACAGACTATCATAGAAGGTTTACAAAAAATTGAATTTGTCTCAAGTGTATTTGAAAATTTACAAACCTTTAGGCCTGGCTTGATAAAATTACCGTGAAGCTACATAGGTGTTTGCGTATATGATATCGGCTTTAGCCCAGGGTATTGGCGCGTATAGTTCTCGCCCTCTTAGCAACGAAAACTCTCAGAATGTTCGAGATCCCGCACGTCCATCAATTGATGGAAGCGAGGACGCGCGCTCAGCTGACAAAGCCAGTACGATTTCACCGGTTGCAATTC
>JAJFIN010000346.1 GCA_021774955.1 Alphaproteobacteria bacterium
CCTCAAGGTCCCACTCATCGTCTATCCGCCAGCGAAATCAGATACACCCATCTAGGACCTGCGCATTTTGGCACTGCAATCAGTTCCCCCTATCCAAACGGCCGCCGCGTTTTGTGGAGTAATGGCCTAAACGGTATCTACAAAGCCGATCATGACTCTCTGGAAATATTGGGGGTCTATCCCAGTCCCGATGGCGCACACTATTCGCCCGCTCACGCAGAAGAAAAAATATCGGCCTTCAACAAAAGAACAACTGGGCCAATCGCGTTAGCCCAAGCCATCTCCACTGCACGGATGTTGCGCAATCTTTCCTCCGTCTACACCTTATTGGATAAGGGCAACCGCTACTATGTCGGCGACAAGATTGGCAAAATTGTTATCTATGGTGATGCTGAAACCGGTAATTCCAACTCAAACATTAACAAATTGAATTCCTATGATTTACCTTCCGATGTAACAGGTAATCTCGTCGGTATGAATATGACTTTCGACGGGTGGCTGATCGTTGCGACCGAGCACGGGTTCATCGTGGCAATTTCCCGTGATTTTAAAACTGTTCGAACCACAAGATTAAAACACAGCGAAGGGTCTGGAGACAAAGCAAGCGCTGCTATTGGTTACGGCTGGGTGCGTAATGGGTTCGCTATTGACGAACAAGGTGGAATTTATGTCGCATCACAGAACCACATGCACAAAGTCATTTGGACCGGGGACCACTTGTCAACGGACCCGCAAGATGGTGCCTGGACGGCAGAATATCGCAATGGCACAGGACACGGCACGGGTGCAACGCCGAGCCTTATGGGTTTTGGTGAAGAAGATCGTTTTGTCGTCATAACTGATGGCGACCCGGTAATGAATGTAGATCTATTCTGGCGCGACCAAATCCCACCAGATTGGCAACAACTACCTGACACACCCTCCCGTCGCATTGCCGGACAGCAACCAGCGAACATGGGCGATCCCAATATTATTGGCATTCAATCGGAGCAATCTGTTGTGGTGGAAGGTTATGGAGCCTTGGTCGTCAACAATATTCCCCGCAATGTCCCTTGGTATGCGCCAAAACAAGCACACCCCCTCTATATCAGCTTTCTCGGCAGCAACCCAAAACACCAACCCTTTGGAATGCAGAAGTTTTCCTGGAATCCAACAGCTCGTGCACTCAAGACCGCATGGGTCAACAACCAAATAAGTTCTCCAAACGGTGTGCCGCTTGTTAGCTCTACCTCCAATCTCGTTTATCTGATCGGTGCACGGAATAACGAATGGACCCTTGAAGCTGTTGATTGGACAACGGGGGAAGAAGCCTTTCACTACGTCATTGGTGACCAGCGTTACAACAGCCTATACTCCGCAACATTGTTAGATGAGAACGGCCATATAATGTACGGCTCAACCTGGGGTCGCGTTCATTTGCGACCGGTTGAAAGATGAGTGCACAAAAAGTATCAAGCCTCGATTCTCTTCACCCGCGTGAAGGCATATCCGCCTAACGCGCCTGCCAATCCTTGCGACAACAAACCCAATGTCGAACGCGCTCCAGCAAGTCCGGTGACTCCCAATGCAGCATTCATAATGAGGATAGCTGTGACAATCGCTACAAAACCAGCGACGGTAAAGACAATGGTTCGCTGGCTCGGGAAAAACCGAGATAGCAATCCAGCCACCACAAAGGCAATGAAAAAACCCACAGCGATGATCAGCAAATACAACGGAGCCATCCCCATCCAATCTTGAATGGTGGTTTCGATGCGCACATTGATTGGGATTTCAACGCCAAGAGCCACCAATCTTTGTAAAACCGAATGGGTAGAAAACGTCACGGCCGCGATATATGCAACGCCTACCGCAACAATCAACGCAAGTGCAGCTTTCACATAGGCCATAACTTTGTCCCCATATTCGAAACGATGTTCTTCATTCCGTCTTGTCCGCCCCATGCGGAAGCACTACCATATTGATATGAGTTTGCGCGCTTTGGAAGCGCCAATTTAACTGGGGGATGGAAATGTATCACAAAAGCATTATTAGCGGATTGGTATTGGCACTGAGTTTGATTGGGGTCCAAGCTGTCGCGGCATCTGACACAGCCTACCAAACCACAACAATTGCTGAAAACCTGGCCTATCCCTGGTGCCTAGCCTTTCTACCAGACGGCAACATGCTGGTCACCGAACGCGATGGCAATCTGCGCATCATCCGTAACAACGTGTTGGATCCAAATCCGATCAGCGGCGTGCCCGAGACCTATGTTGAAGACCAGGGCGGTCTATTTGATGTCGTGCTTCATCCGAACTTTCTAGAAAATCACATGATCTATCTGACCTATGCTCATGGCACACCTGAGGATAATCACACACGGGTCGCGCGGGCGCGCCTTGATGGCAATAGTCTTCAGGAGTTGGAAGTAATTTTCGAATCGAAAGTTGAAAAAAGCACGGCCGTTCATTACGGCGGTCGAATGACTTTCCTCGACGATGGCACCTTTCTGCTGACCATCGGTGATGGTTTCAATTACCGCGAACAAGCGCAAGTACTATCCAATCACTTCGGCACCATTGTACGTCTCAACGATGACGGATCGGTCCCCGAAGATAATCCTTTTGTTGGGCAACCCGATGCCTTACCTGAAATTTGGTCCTACGGACATCGCAACGAACAGGGTTTGGTTTTTGATCCCGTTAGCGGGCGTGTCTATGAAAACGAGCATGGACCGCAAGGTGGCGACGAGTTGAACCTTATCGAAAAAGGTAAAAATTACGGCTGGCCCATCATCACTTATGGCATTGATTATTCAGGCGCCAAGATAACTCCTTACACCGAATATGAAGGGATGGAGCAACCACTGATTGACTGGACACCTTCCCTGGCCGTGTCTGGGTTAGATGTGTATAACGGAGATTTGTTCCCCACCTGGAAGGGTGACTTATTTGCATCCACACTCGTCGAACGCAGCGTCCGTCGCATTGACCTCGAAGACGGCGAAGTGGTCGGCCAAGAAGTTTTGTTTGCCGAGCTTGAAGAGCGGATTCGCGACGTTCGCACCGGCCCAGACGGTGCGCTCTATCTGCTGATTGATAGCCCCGAGGGCTACATTCTACGCGTCGAACCAAAAGATTGATGCGCATGCCCGGCACCTGATTGCCAACCATTGATATCAATCAATGAAATGAAATTGGATAAGCTGCATAATTTGTTGGCGGGGGCATATAGAGCGTTACGACGTCTCAACAAATGAGGTGCCATCATGCAAGTAAACCAAGTTATGCACAGCGGTGTAACATGGGTTGAGCCCGATGTCCCACTTACAGAAGTGGCTGAGAAAATGCGCGACGATGACATCGGCGCAATCCCTGTTGGAAACAACGACAAACTGATTGGAATGGTAACAGATCGCGATATTGTTTGCCGTGGCTTCACAAACGGCCGCGATTTTGATTCACTGACGGCCGGTGATGTAATGACCGATAACATCGTCTATTGTAAGTCTGACGAAGAAATCGAAGACGCCATCCATCTCATGGAAGATAAGCAACTTCGACGGTTGCCGGTGATCGATGAAAATAAGAGAATGGTGGGTATGCTGAGCTTAGGCGATATTTCCCACAAAGTTTCTCGCGAACAATCCGGCGAAGTCATTCAGGCTGTTTCGGCCCATCACGCATAAACCACAATTAGGTGTAGTGCGCTAAATGAAAACCCACTCTCCGTTTTTTGGACGGGAGAGTGGGTTTGAATCAATAATCCGAAAAAGGATTACGTTAGTTACTCTGCGCGACCGAGAACTGCTTCGCGTGTTGTACCAACAACGCCCATGACTTCTTCGACAATACCTTGAGGCACTTTAAGGTCACCCAAAGTCGTTTGCAGATGCCAAGCAACACGGTCAAAATGCTCATCTGCTAAGCCATTCTTAACAGCTTCAGCATGCGCTGCTGTCATTGTTTTTCCGCTGTATTTGACCGGACCACCAAAGGCAGCCGTCATAAACATGTTAAGCTTGGCATTTTGCTTCGCCATATCTTTACCCTCAAAGAAAGGGATAAGAAGCGGGTCTTTTAATACCTTTTGATAGAACAGATCGACTGCAGCGCCTACAGCTGCTTCACCACCAATTCTATCAAACAATGGTTGCGGTGCGACGTCTAAATTTGCAGACATGGATTTCCCCTCATAGTCTGAGATTTGCCATCGAGGGTGAATGTTGATCCCTGGATGGAACTGATCTCTCAACGATAGGGAAAGTCTCTTTCAATCTGATTAAATCAAACCCACAATCAGTGTGCTAAGCGTTTTATTCTATGGCCCAAATCTGGCTTCATAGGTCTCCAATCAAATCAGTCTCACTGCAAACGTTAATTTTGTTAATGAATGATGCTCCATTATGAACCAACTCCTGCTTCAAATACAAAATTCCTCAATCAATCCGCATAGGAATAACGGCACAGCATTTGCTTTTCCCGGTGCAACACAGCCACGCACCAAAGGAGCAGCGAGCCATGAAAAAATACCTGCTTGCGATAGTTTTTTTTGTATTTACCGTCGGAATGACAGCCAACGCCTCTGCGGCATACATCGAACAAAATCTCACTCAATCTTGCGGCACGGCTGGCGCAATTACTTGCAGCGAATCGCAGTTTCCGGATGGGATTGATTATCTTCTATCTGTCGGCGATTTAGGCGGGTTAAGCCTTGTTGCCTTTGCCGTGGATTTTGTAGATGTGCGCGGGCCTTATGGAGCCTATGCTTGGGTTCCCAATTGGAGCGGAAGTGTTGGTGTAACAACTCCGTTTGATGCCCATCTTGCTTACTTGCCCGGCCTTACCTACGTGACTTTTTACGCTGACAGTTTTGTTGATGGCATTTCAAGCCCTGGAGATTATCTCTTCTCTCTCTTTGGTTACGCCAATCTAGCTTCGCAAATTATTGCGGTTTGTGCCGATCAACAAAACACACTTGGCTCCTGTATACCAAATCGTGTAGACAACGTTCCAGAACCAACACCGCTTGCATTGCTCGGGTTGGGAATGTTGGGGGTGATCGCACGTAAACGGCTCCGTAAAGGTGTCTAGGGTATAATGCGGTCTACCCGAACACACTAACAAAAGGACAGAGTAAAACTGCTGTCCTGAGTCAATGGAGACTGAACGATGGCGCGCAAAACACCCAAAGGCAAAAGTGCCTCGTTCATGATGTTCAATGTGACCTATGAAGATGGCATGGTCACATCTAATCGCAAAGTATCAATAGAACTGCTCGATCAGTCTTTCGGCGACAGCATTGATGCGCTTGCACGCACGGCGATTGAAGACCAAGACAACGAAATCGCTCAACGATCAGGTCAGCGACGCGCTAAGATTGTTTCGATTAAACGCGCCTAATAGGTTCTCGTAAAAAGAAATAGTAGTCTTATCAGATCAAAGATTATTGACCTTCGATCCTCTGCATCAAAAATCGATTGAATGTTACGCTTGGCTATCCTTGTAATAACCAGGCCCTTTGACGGCTTTTATTTCACGTGTTCGCAGAACACGTCCATCGCTCGCGTGAACTGCCATAGAGGCAATCGGCTCACCTTTCTCCCTGTCGATAAAAACAACGGGAGCCCCTTCCGGCCCAGCTCCATATTTATCGCCCCAATGCGTCATAGAAAGCAAAACCGGCTGTAGGTCGAGGCCTTTTTCAGTCAGGACATATTCGTGACGCCCGTCCTCAGTCGGGCGCTTCTCCAATATCCCCTCTTCAACCAGGCGTACCAGCCGTGCCGAGAGAATATTGCGCGCAATACCAAGACTTTGTTGGAAGGCATCGAACCTCTTAATGCCGAAAAATGCGTCGCGCAGAATAAGCAGCGTCCATCGTTCGCCAATGATCTCCAAGGATTGAGCTAGGGAACAATTCAAATGACTAAATGATTTCAATTTCATGGGTGAAGTGTGACATATTAAGTTGCATGATGCAACTTAGCGGGCTAGGCTCTCAGTTAGTTTCATGACGCAACCTCGGTCCAGCGCAACCCGGCCGTCCCAAAAACAGAGAAAAAGCCAATGTCCGAAAAATCAAACAAAGAATGGCTCAAAACCGCCTGCATCCTGTGCCACACCAATTGTGGTCTGGCGGTGCAGCTCGATGAAAGCGGCCGACACATTGCTCGAGTCAAAGGCGACAAAGAACATCCGGCTTCCAAAGGGTACACCTGCAACAAGGCGCTGCAACTCGACTATTATCAAAACGGACGCGATCGGCTCACTTCACCATTACGCCGAAGGGCGGACGGTACTTTTGAAGAAATCGATTGGGATACCGCGATCCGAGAAGTCGCCGAAAAGGCCGTTGCTGTCCGTGATGAGTTTGGCGGCGACAAAATTCTATATTACGGCGGCGGCGCGCAAGGAAATCACCTGCCCGGCATGTATGCCACCGGATTGCGACAAGCGCTGGGGATTAAGTATCGCTCCAATGCCCTCGCCCAAGAGAAGACCGGTGTTGCCTGGGTTATCAATCGCATGCTTGGCACCTCTTTTTGGCACGGAGATTTTGAGACTTGCGAAGTGGCGGTCTTTGTCGGCAAAAATCCCTGGCACTCTCACGGTGTTCAAAGAGCCCGGTTCGTGCTGCGTCAGATCGCCAAAGACGAAAAGCGATCCATGGTGGTGATTGATCCCAAGCGAACCGAAACCGCAGAACTTGCAGACTTTCATTTGCAAGTAAAACCAGGGCGTGACGCCTGGTGCTTGTCTGCCCTTCTCGGCGTACTCGTGCAGGAAGATCTCGTCGACCACACCTTTCTCGCCGCCCACGCCGATGGCACCCAAGAAGCGCTCACCCTCTTTGAAAACATAGATATCGAGGAGTACGCCAAAATTTCGGGCGTCGATAGCGACCTCATTCGCGCTGCCGCACGGCGGATCGCGCGTGCTGAAAGCATGTCACTCTATGAAGATCTCGGTGTAGAGATGGCACCTAATTCGACACTCAATTCTTATCTTAATGGTCTTCTCGTTCTCATCACCGGGAACTTTGGCAAGGAAGGTGCGCTGAATATTCCTGCACCAATTGTTCCACTGTTCTCCAAAACCAAAGAAAGACAAGGCTCGGACGGTGACGACATGGAAATTGCCACCTCACCTGTGACCGGCTCGCGTGTATTGGCTGATCTCCTTCCTTGCAATCTGATACCCGATGAAATCCTGAGCGATCACCCAAATCGATTCCGCGCGATGTTCGTCGAGGCTTCAAATCCAGCTCATTCGCTCGCCGATTCAAAACGCATGCGCGAAGCTCTTTCTTCGCTCGATCTCCTGGTCGTAACCGATGTTGCGATGACCGAAACCGCCCAACTTGCTGATTATGTCCTCCCTGCCTGTTCACAGTTCGAGAAATGGGAGGCCACTTTCTTCAACTTCGAGTTTCCGAAAAACTTCTATCATTTGCGCCGTCCACTGATGGATCCGTTACCCGGAACTCTACCGGAATCAGAAATTCACGCGCGGCTCTTAGAAGCGATCGGCGTCTTTGCACCGGGTGAACTAGACGAACTCAAAGACGCTGCGGTTAATGATCGGGACCAATTTCTTGGCGCATTCTTTAAGGCAATGGGAGAAAATCCAAACATCGCGGCCTATCCAGTGCACACACTGTATCGCACTCTTGGGCAAACTCTACCCAACGGTGCCGCAACAGCGGTAGGGCTATGGGCATCGGCACATTTATGCGCTCAGAAATATCCGCAATCGCTCGCCCGTGCAGGCTTCGCAGGTAAGACAAAACCTGCCGGAGATGAACTGTTTGAGGCAATGCTCAACAATCCTTCAGGTGTCGTATTCTCCGTCGACGAACCCGAAGAAAGCTTCAAACGCATCGAAAAACCCTCGGGGAAAGTTAATCTGGTAATCCCAGAAATGGTTCGGGAACTTCAAGTCCTGAGCGAAGACATCCTCCCCGACGAAACGAGCGACTTCCCCCTAGTTCTTGAAGCCGGCACACGTCGCGCCAACACCGCTATGACCACGATCCGCGACCCCCAATGGCTCAAAAGCAACGACGCCACCGCTCTGTTGGTCAATCCGACAGACGGTGCAGAAATGGGGCTCACCGACGGTGGCACCGCCACCCTCAAAACAAAAACAGGAGAGTGGCGTGTGATGGTCCGGCTTGACAACCGTATGCAATCGGGACACATCTCACTGCCAAACGGGCTCGGGCTTTCTTATCCGGATGGTCAAGGTGTCAATCAAATCACCGGAACACCCCCCAATGAGTTGACCTCTACAGAAGACCGTGATGCTTTTGCTGGCACGCCTTGGCACAAATTCGTACCGGCGCAGCTGTTAGCCCTTTCCGCTGGTTAACAGCCACGAACCGCATCGTCGACCATCGAATTGTCTTGACTTCAGGGTGCAGTCAGCCTACTTGGCGCCCAGCGACACTCCTTTTTGGTCGAATTTCGATCACACGCAGACCCAAAAACGACAGGGTCAGCCAAAATTCTTTCCGGCAAATGTTGGCGTTTCGTTAGACAGGCTTCGTTTTCGAGGCCACGTCGACAATGCTTGCATGATGCACGCACGCTCGCTGTCCCATTGTCGGGAGCGGGTGCACAAATAATTTGTTTGAGAAAGACTAAACATACATGACCGATTTTGCGGGCCTAAAATTGGCCCAGCCCATCCTTCGTGCCATTCGCGACGAAGGCTACAGCCAAGCAACTCCAATCCAAGCCCAGTCCATACCTTTGCTTATAGAAGGCCATGACCTACGCGGCGTTGCCCAAACCGGCACCGGTAAAACCGCAGCCTTCGCCCTGCCGATATTGCACCGTTTAGCGGAAAACCCTGGCAAGCCTATTCGTCGCCAGCCACGCGCACTAATTCTAGCGCCAACGCGCGAACTGGCTGCTCAGATTGGAGACAGTCTGCGCACATATGGCCGCCATCTACGATTGCACACGACAGTTGCTTTTGGCGGCGCTTCCATCCGTCCACAGATCCAAGCACTATCTCGCGGCGTACACATATTGGTCGCCACGCCAGGACGGCTGCTCGATTTGATGAACCAACGCCATCTGCTTCTGGATGCAGTCGAAGTTTTTGTCCTCGATGAAGCTGATCGTATGCTCGACATGGGTTTCATCACAGACGTTAAGAAGATTGCAGCTGCTGTTCCACAGAAACGCCAGACCGTTCTTTTTTCCGCAACTATGCCTAAAACCGTACGTCGTTTAGCTGATGGCTTATTACGGGATCCGGTTCAAGTAGAAGTAGCACCCTCTGCAACGACGGCTGAGAAAGTAGAACAACGTGTACTCTTTGTGCCTAAAGAAAAGAAGCTAACGCTTATCGGAAAATTGCTCGATGACAAAGATATCGAACGTGTGCTGATTTTCACACGCACCAAACACCGCGCCGATCGTGTCACTCGGCAATTACGCCAAAACGGTATCAAGGCAGATGCCATCCATGGCGACAAAGCTCAAAGCGCTCGACAACGGGCTCTGAAGAGCTTTCGCGACGGGCGTATCCGAGCGCTGGTTGCTACAGACATTGCTGCGCGTGGAATTGATGTTGATGGTATAACACACGTCATCAACTTCGAACTACCCACCGATCCCGAAAGTTATGTCCACCGTATTGGCCGCACCGCCCGCGGTGGCGCTACCGGCATTGCGATTTCGTTTTGCGATCACGAAGAACGGGGTGCTTTGCGTGACATTGAAAAGACCATCCGCCAGCGCGTGCAAGTAATCGAGGACCACCCTTTTCACTCCGCTGAAATCGCCAATCATTCGGATTCGAAAAAGACCAAATCCCAACAGAAAAAACGTCCCAACCAACGACGCCGCCGCAAGCCTCAACACTCAAAGCAAACAGCTCGCGTCGCCGCATAGGATTTGTTCGAGCGAGTGGATATCACACTTGCTCGCCGAAATTAAATGCATTGAAATTTGGTAGCGGGAGAGGGACTTGAACCCCCGACACGCGGATTATGATACCGATAGTGATCGTTCTAATTCAATGACTTAGGTCGTGAATGTCAAATTCATGTCAAAATAAGTGACTTAGCGTATAGTAGCTGGGAGTGGACCATCTTACTATCGGCCCTTCGATCCAGCGTTAAGGGATCAAGGATCAAGGATCAAGTCGTGTGCCCACAACCGACGATATCAGCAAATCATAAGTAGAAAACTCTAACCAAAAACAATCCAGTTTTTTGGGTTCACGTCAGAACCATTGACAATGGGCATAATTGGTATTCGAAAACCGCTCAATATAATCTCCGCAGCACACCGTAGACGCTCTGCCTAGGAGCAATAAAGATGGCAATTTTTTTGGGGGTCGGCCCTAGTGACGGATCGCCGTTAACCCTGCAGAATGGGTTCACGTTGAGACATTGCTATGAAGACTGAAAACGACGCTCGCATTTACACCGCCAAAACCAAATCCGTTTGACAGCACGTGGGTGAGCGGCATGCGCCTATGTTCGTTCGCCACGAGATCAAGTTCACCAGCCACCGGATCAGGCGTTTCAAGGTTTAATGTCGGCGGCACCCGGCCATCGCGCAGAGCCAGCACGGAAAATATAGCCTCAAGGCCACCAGCTGCCCCCAGAAGATGCCCGGTTGCTGACTTGGTTGAGCTTATTGCCGGGCCAGAACCGCACCCGAAAACAGCTTTTATTGCGGCCAGTTCAGCTTTGTCCCCAAGCGGTGTTGAAGTTGAATGCGCATTGATATGATCAATAGCCTCCGGGGCGATATCAGACATTTCTAGGGCTGCACGCATCGCCCGCTGGGCGCCTTCGCCATCGTCTGGTGCACCGGTCAGGTGATAGGCATCTGCACTTGTTCCGTATCCGGTCAGTTTGGCGATTGGCTCTGCGCCACGTTTCATTGCATGCGCGAGCGTTTCGATCACGAGAATGCCAGCGCCTTCGCCCATCACGAAACCGTCTCGCGAAGAATCAAAGGGGCGAGAGGCGCATTCAGGTGCGTCATTCCATTGTGTGGAAAGTGCGCGCGCGGCTGCGAATGACCCCAAACTTACTCTGTCAATGCAGGCCTCGGCGCCGCCGCAAATTGCGATATCGGCTTCGCCGCTTCGGATGAGCCGTGCCGCATCACCGATGGCTTGGACGCTGGCCGCACACGCGGTGACGGGCGTTCCAAGTGGACCTTTGAATCCATGAATGATAGACACCCACCCCGCAGCCAAATTCGCAAGAAATGATGGAACGGTGAAGGGGGATAGGCGGCGTACGCCTCTATCGTCAGTGGTCCTTATTGCGTGTGCGATCGTGTGAAAACCTCCAATGCCAGAGGCAATAATTGTCGCGGTTCGCTCTCGCTCATTGTTGGTCTCCGGGCGCCACTTCGCTTGTTCGATTGCTTCGGCCGCAGCGGCAATCGCGAATTGAGTGAACCGGTCCATTTTCCTTTGATCCTTGGGCGCAACAATCGAATTCAGATCAAAGCCCGCCTCTGGGTCCTCCTCCATAGTCGGGACGACCCCCCCCACTTTTGCCGGCACATCGTGAACAAGTTCATCGCTCAAACGACGAACACCGGATTTGCCTTGACACAGACGAGACCAGACGGGCTCAACGCCCACACCTAAGGGGCAAACAACACCCATTCCCGTGACGACGATCTTAGTGTCGTTGTTCATATTCCAATCCTCCTGAGAACTGCGACGGATTTTCTGAGGGCGATGTAATTCAACCATTACCCAATAATGTTATATGTCATTATTGGGTAATGGTTGGCCCTTTTAGTGTCAAGGCTTCCTCAAGAGAGTAGAGAGGGCGGTCTTTTCGATTCGATTGTTGTTGGCTGGAAGTAATTCCTAGATCATCTTTATAAAAATTGTCCGTGCTACCCCAACCTGCCGTGAGCGGCAGTAAGCGTTTATGGGTTAGAGAGTAAAGAGTGTATTGCTCTAAGATTCTGTACACCTGTCCTCATGATAGTTTTGAGTTTGTGACCGTGCTCACGTTGACAAAATAAACCGACCACTTTAATAATGATGAACAACATTATTAAAAGCGATATGAAAAACTGAAAGGTTCAACCGCCAATGGGCTTCGATATATCGGTTTCGGTAGATGGTCAGCAGCACGTCATTGACGTTGAGCCTAGGCTCCTTCTCATCCAAGCATTGCGCGAAAAATTGAAAATTACAGGACCTCACATCGGCTGCGAATCAGGCCGGTGCGGCGCATGTGTTGTTTTGATGAACGGCCATGCGGTCAAATCTTGCATGACGCTCGCTGTCCAGGCAGACGGTGCTAAAGTAATAACGGCTGCGGGGCTTGCTGAAGACAAGCGCGGCCGTGAGCTTCAAAGCGCCTTCCATAAACACCATGCTCTGCAATGTGGTTATTGTACCCCGGGAATGCTTTGTGCCGCTGTCGACTTGCTTGAAGAAAATCTGGATCCTGACGATCATGAAATTCGGGAAGCCTTGCGTGGCAATCTGTGCCGCTGTACGGGCTATCAGCATATCGTCGATGCGGTGAAAGATGCTGCACACGAACTTTCGTCCAGCCGAGCGCATGCGGAAGGGGGTGAGGCATGACGGTCGTTTCGGAAACTCAGCCGCACTCTGACGCCATCTCGAAATCGAAGAGTTGGATTGGGGCGTCGATCCCCCGCATGGAGGATCAACGTTTTCTGCAAGGTCGGGGCCGATATGTAGATGATATCACCTTACCCGGACAACTTTATGCGGCTTTCATACGCAGTCCGCACGGTCATGCACGTGTCACACGATTGGACTTGTCCCAAGTCCGACGGGCTAGCGGTGTCGTCGCGGCGTTCGGCGGTTCGGATATTGGCGACCTAAAGGATGTTCCACCAAATTGGGTGCTGCCTGGCTCCAAAGTCAAAGGCCGACCCCCTCTTGCTCGCGACACCGTGCGTCATTTCGGAGAAGCAATTGCTGTTGTTGTTGCAGATAGCCTTTCAGAGGCAGTCGATGCGGCGGAACTGGCGCTAGTCGAATATGATGCTTTGCCTGTACTCATCGACCAACAGCTGGCGCTCGAAGACGGTGCTATGCGGGTTCATGCGGACATCGCTGATAATATTGCGACCGTGATGCCGGCCGGCGCAGGCGGATTTGACGAGGCGGCCGCCGCCGCGGATCTCAATGTGACAATGAAGGTGAACAATCAGCGGGTTGTGCCTTTTTCGATTGAGCCACGCGCCGTCAACGCGGACTTCGAGCCCACGACGCGAAAACTGACCTTCTATTCCGCCAATCAAATCCCCCACATGCTGAGACGTATGTTAGCCGCAGCGTTGGAATTCCCCGAGCACAAGCTGCGGGTCATTTCTCCCGATGTCGGTGGCGGCTTTGGCCCCAAGATGCACTTCTATCCAGAGGAGCTGTTGCTCGCTTGGATTTCAGTGCAGCTTGGCCGTCCGGTCAAATGGACTGAGACGCGTTCTGAGAACGTTGTTGCGACCACCCACGGCCGCGACCATGCAATGACCGCTGATATCGCAGCCAACAAGGATGGCAAGATAGTTGCGCTACGCGTCAAGGGCGTGGCTAATATCGGCGCCTACCTCTCCTCAATGGGCACGGGTGTGCCAACGATCAATGTCGCGCTTTTTCTGCTTGGCGTTTATGCGATCCCGACTTCTGAGGCGCATATTACATGTGTTTATACCAATACCACACCGGTGGACGCCTATCGCGGGGCAGGACGGCCGGAGGCGGCGTATCTGATTGAGCGGGCAATCGATCGTGTCGCGCTCGAGCTCGGTCTCGACCCCGCAGACGTGCGTTTCCGTAATTTTGTCCAAACGGATCAGTTCCCCTACGCGCAAGGGCTGGGGACCACATTGGACAGCGGTCAATATGCAGAGACACTCAATCTCGCGCTCAGCAATATTGGCTATGAAAAACTCCGTACCGAACAAAAGCAAGCGCGTGCGGAAGATCGTTTGATGGGAATAGGAATTAGCAATTATACCGAAACCTGTGGCATGGGAACGGGTGCACTTCTATCGGCGATCGGCTTTGATCGTGGCGGTTTCGAAAGTGCTTTGGTCCGTGTTCAACCAGATGGTCATGTGACGATCTTTTCAGGTTCGCATAGTCACGGGCAGGGGCATGTGACGACTTTTGCACAAATCGCGGCGGATGTACTCGGTATTTCGCCTACGGATATAGAGGTTATTCAGGGCGATACGGATCAAGTTCCCTTCGGGATCGGTACGTTTAATTCGCGTTCAGTGTCTGTCGGCGGTAGCGCCGTCAAGATTGCCTGTGAGCGTGTCGTTGAACGAATGAAGAAAATCGCCGCACACTTCATGCAGAAGGCGCCTGAGGACATTGTGATAGATGATGGTGTCTTCGGAGTGCAAAACGGCAACGCGACAACGACCATCAAAGAGGTCGCTCATGCTGCCTGGACTGGCCACGGTATTCCGCACGAATTTGGTATCGGACTTGAAGAAACGGAATTCTATCATCCAGCTGCGATGACGTCTCCCTATGGTGCTCATATAGCCGTCGTGGAGATCGATCGCGAAACCGGCGAGGTGGACTTGAAACGTTATCTCGCCGTCGACGATTGTGGCGTGATTATCAATCCCCTCCTAGCTAGAGGTCAGGTGCATGGCGGGCTCGCACAAGGGATCGGCCAGGCATTGTTCGAAACCGCGGCTATAGACGCGGATGGACGTCCCTCATCTGAACCGTCCATACCCCGCTTCGATATGCTCCCCTGGCTTGAAACCGACCATACAATTTCGCCAACGCCAACCAACCCGCTCGGTGCCAAAGGCATCGGTGAAGCAGG
>JAJFIN010000347.1 GCA_021774955.1 Alphaproteobacteria bacterium
CATGGATGACTTGAATTGGTAAGCCCGTTGATCACCGGTACGCTGGCATGTGCAGCCAGCTCCTCAAGGTTTTCATGGCGGGTCGTGCGGATCATGATGGCGTCAACATAACGTGACAAGACGCGCGCCGTGTCGGCAATCGTTTCACCTCGCCCGAGCTGCAATTCACTATTGCTCAGGATTGTCGAACGCCCACCTAATTGCCTGATACCAACATCGAAGGAAACACGTGTTCTGGTTGACGGTTTTTCAAATATCATCGCCAGGACATGGCCTTCGAGCGGCTTGTCAGGATCTGACTGACCGCGCGGCAAGCCATCACGAGCGGTCTTGCGTGCTCGTGCATCAGCAATGAGGCCGCGGAGTGCGTCGCCATCAAAATCTTTGATGTCTAAAAAATGCTTTGTTCCGGTCATGCTAGTCTTTCGCCGCTTGCGCCTCGATATCGCTACATGCTGCGGACAGTTTTTCAATAGCTTCAGCGATATGAGTTTCATCGATGATCAACGGTGGAAGAAGGCGAATGACATTGTCACCGGCAGCAACCGTCATCAAACCGCCCTCACGCAAGCTCTGCAACATTTCGAGATTGGGTGTTTTTAGTTTGATACCGATCATCAACCCCTCACCACGAATTTCTTCAATGACATCGCTGTGTTCATCAGCCAACATAGCGAGCTGCTGGCGCAATCGTTTGGAGATGTCGTTCACATGGTCTAGGAACCCGGGCTCAAGAACGACATCGAGCACAGCGTTGCCAACGGCCATGGCCAGTGGGTTGCCACCAAACGTCGATCCGTGCGTCCCTTTAACCATGCCAACTGCGGCCTCTTCGGTCGCCAAGCAAGCACCCATTGGAAAACCGCTGCCGATGCCCTTAGCAATGGCCATGATGTCAGGTGCGATCGCCGCCCATTCGTGGGCAAATAATTTTCCGGTGCGACCGACACCACATTGAACTTCGTCAAGAATAAGAAGTAGACCGTTGTCATCGCATAGGGCGCGGACCGACCTTAAAAAATCATTGGCGAAGGGTTTGATGCCGCCCTCTCCCTGAACCGGCTCAAGCAGAATGCCAGCTGTTTCATCATTGATCGCCGCTTTGAGCGCTTCGAGATCGCCAAATGGTATCTGATCAAAACCTTTGACTTTGGGTCCAAAACCATCGAGATATTTGTCCTGGCCGCCTGCTGCGATCATGGCCAAGCTTCGCCCATGGAAGGCGCCTTCAAAGGTTATGATGCGAAACCGCTCAGGCGCGCCATTAGCTGCGTGAAATTTCCGCGCCATCTTGATCGAACATTCCATGGCCTCAACACCAGAATTGGTGAAGAAAACCGTGTCAGCAAAAGTCGCATCAACGAGGCGCTGAGCCAGACGTTCCTGACCGGGAATACGATACATGTTGGAGGTGTGCCACAACGTATTGACCTGCTCGGTGAGCGCTGCCACCAGTTTTGGATGGCAATGGCCGAGCGAGTTAACGGCAATTCCTGCGGCAAAATCCAGATAGCGTTTGCCCTCTTTGCCGATCAAATAGACGCCTTCGCCCCGTTCAATTCCTAAATCAGCCCCTCCATAGGTGGGCATTACCGGCGTGATCACGCTCGCCTCCATCATTGTGTTTGGTCTTTGAGGCCAATTCGGTGGCCTTTAAAAAGGTAATCCCGCCTTGGGCGCCCGCAAGCGCCAAGATAGGCGGGATAACACCATAAGTATCTTTTGCCGCCCATTCTAAGTCAAATGTTTTACGCCCGTAAGCGCTTTGTTATCAAGGTCGCAATTTGTAACCCGACCGGAGAACCCCAAGACAGGCCACCCAGAGCGTCAGATTGATGACGACCAGCATGGACAGTCCGATAGCCAGATTGCCTTCAGCATGACCAGTAAAACCAAAACGGAAGCCATCGATCATGTAGAAAAAGGGATTGGCGAAACTGACCGACCGCCATGGTTCGGGCAATATGGTGACTGAATAGAACGTGCCCGATAGGAAGGTCAAAGGCATGATGAGGAAATTGTTGACGGTGGCCAGATGGTCAAACTTGTCAGCCCAGATCGCCCCGAGGGTTCCGATTTGCCCCATCATCAAAGCGCCGCCAAAGGCATAAAAGAAGATGGCCCAAAAATGCGCGACTTGTAGATCAACAAAGGGCAGGATGATCAAAATGGTGGCAAAACCAACAACCAGGCCACGCGTCGCAGCCCCAAACCCAAAGGCAACAGCCAGCTCACCGGAAGATAATGGCGGCATCAAAATATCGACTATGTTGCCTTGAACCTTTGACATCAAAATCGACGAGCTTGAATTGGCAAAGGCATTTTGAAGAACCCCCATCATGACGAGGCCCGGCGCCATAAAGGTTGCAAACGGGACACCTGCAACATCGGGGCGATATTTGCCCAGAGCCAGCTTAAAGATCAGAAGGAAGATCAATGAATTCATGGCCGGGGCAAAAATGGTTTGAAGATGGATCTTCAAAAACCGGCGAACTTCGCGCCAATAAAGCGTCCACAGGCCGAGCCAATTCACATGGCCAAAACGACGTGTGCCCGGAGCTAATCGTGTGCTGAATGTTTCTTGTGTGGTCATCAATAAATCCTCTAAGCAAAGGCTACTTTTCCCCAGCTTTTTTGATCCTGCGGCGCCCCTGTGGATAGATGTCGCAAGACCGCAGACAGACACATTATTCGTTGGCTTACGGTATGTGCATAAGTCCCGCAAGGGTTCGTTCAGCCCCCAAATATGGTAAATTATTCCTTGGCCTGGGGCTCATCTTGTATAGAATGCCCCTTGAGCTACGACATGTTGTGTTCTTTTTCACAATTTTCGTCACGTCGTTCAAGATGTCGACGGTGATATTTGCTCACACTAGGGCTGATTACGGAGGGTGCCAATGGCCTGGACCGAAGACCGGGTGGAACAGTTGAAGAAACTATGGGCGGAAGGGCTGAGTGCCAGCCAAATCGCTCGAACCATGGGCGAGGTCACGCGCAATGCGGTGATCGGTAAGGTCCATCGTTTAGGGCTTTCTGGACGGGCGACGACAAGCCGGGCTGAACGTCCGCGTCGTGCAACTATTCCCAAACCCTTGCCGAAACCAATTATCCATGAACCGGAAAATGTTGTTGAAGCAAAATTGGACAACGGTGAATTTGCAACGGTACTGACGCTCAATCAGAATATGTGCCGCTGGCCGATTGGCGACCCGGGATCCACTGATTTTCATTTCTGTGGTCAAAGCACCGAAGGCCCGTCGCCTTACTGCTCTGCGCACGGAAGAATGGCTTATCAGCCAGCCCAGGCCCGCAGGGACCGCCGTCGCGCGTCGGGTTAAGTGCCTCAGAATATGCGGAAGAATTTGGAGACAGCCTCATATCAGTAGGCTGTCTCTATTCATTGCGCGCATGATGAGCTGAAATTTTCGTCCATCGAGTAACCTGCCGCCCGAACAGTGCGTATGGGATCCGGTGCGTCAACCTTCTTGAGCGCTTTACGCAACCGGCCGACGTGAACGTCGACCGTACGCTCTTCGACATAAACTTCCGAACCCCAAACGGCGTCAAGTAATTGACTGCGGCTGAACACCCGCCCTGGATGCTGCATCAAATAATCGAGCAAACGAAACTCTGTTGGCCCGAGATGGATCTCACCGCCAGCGCGATGCACACGGTGGGTTACGCGATCAATGGCAATGTCGCCTAACTCTAATACGTCTTCTGCCAAAGCTGGACGAATGCGCCGCATGACAGCATGGATTCGGGCCATGAGTTCGGACATAGAAAATGGCTTGGTGATATAATCATCGGCACCAGTATCCAAACCCCGTATGCGATCGGCTTCCTCACCGCGCGCGGTGAGAAGAATGATCGGTGTGTTTCGGGTTTCTGTGCTCGCCCGAAAACGCCGGCAAAGTTCAATGCCAGAAATCTGCGGCAACATCCAATCCAAGAGAATGAGATCGGGTTTTCGTTCTTGAGCAAGTAGCAGTGCTTCGTCACCATCGCGTGCGTCGTAGACATCAAAACCATCTTTTTGAAGATTGTAACGTAGCAAAATTACAAGCGCTTCTTCATCTTCAACAATCAAGGCAGACAAAGCCACGATTACAAAACTCCTCTTATCATGATGTCACTTCAGGCAAACTAGCCGAACTAGTCGAATCTGATTTCGGTCGCTCATCGGTTAAACGTTCACCAACGATCACATAGTGAATGGTTTCGGCAATGTTAGTGACGTGGTCGCCGATGCGTTCAATGTTTTTTGCAATGAATAATAGGTGTGTACACAAACCAATCGTGCGTGGATCTTCCATCATATAAGTGAGAAGCTCACGAAAAATCGAATTGTACAAATCGTCTATCTGCTCATCTCTACTCCAAACATCGATTGCTAAATCGGCATCTCTGCGGCCATAGGAATCTAGAACATTATGCAATTGAGAAAGGGCAAGGCGGCCAATTTCGGAGAGACCGGGGCTTAATTTCACCGGCTCTCCGGCATTTAGAACAAGGGCACGCTTCGAGATGTTTTTAGCGAAATCACCAACGCGCTCCAAATCGGAAGTGATTTTGATCGCGGAAATCGCCTCTCGCAGATCGTTCGCCATTGGTTGGCGTAAAGCAAGAAGACGAATAGATAAATCTTCTACTTCTTGTTCGATCGCATCGATCTCTTTGTCTCCGGCTATCACCACATTAGCCAGTTCAGAGTCGCGGCGGATGACACTCTCCATGGCTTTTGTGAGTTGGCGTTCGGCGAGACCGCCCATATTGGCAATCTTTGCGGCAATCTCCTCTAATTCATTCTCAAATGATTTTACAATATGAGGCATATTGGTTTGCTCCGATAGCTGAGGTGATTGAGGCGGCGTTTCAACTTTTTTCGGTCGGCGCTTTAAAATGCGAAACATCAGCCAAACCGCCCTGTAATGTAATCCTGAGTTTTTTTGTTTTGTGGATTAGTGAATATTTGTTCGGTTTCACCAACTTCAATGATCTCCCCTAAATGGAAGAATGCCGTTCTCTGAGAGACGCGCGCCGCCTGCTGCATTGAATGAGTGACGATCACGATGCAATAATTCTCTCGAAGCTCATCAATCAATTCCTCAATGCGGGCTGTCGCAATGGGGTCAAGCGCCGAACACGGTTCATCCATGAGGATAACTTCAGGGCTGACCGCGATCGCACGGGCAATACAAAGCCGCTGCTGCTGTCCGCCGGACAAAGAGGTGCCCGGCTCTTCTAGGCGTTTTTCAACTTCTGCCAACAGCCCCGCTCGTTCTAGGCTCATCATGACAATTTCATCAAGGGCCGATTTATTCTCGGCAAGGCCGTGTATTTTTGCGCCATAAGCGACATTGTCGTAGATCGATTTAGGAAACGGGTTTGGTTTTTGAAAAACCATGCCAACGCGGGCGCGTAGCTGTACGGGGTCTATGGCCGAACTATAAATGTCTTCACCGTCCAGCAACACTGTTCCGGTCATGCGGGCGCCATCTATCGTGTCGTTCATCCGGTTGAGACAGCGGATAAATGTAGACTTGCCACATCCAGAAGGTCCGATCAGCGCCGTAACGCTGCTATCGAATATTTCTAAATCGACATTAATCAGCGCCTGTTTGTCGCCATAGAACATGTCGACATTTTGAGTCTGAAATTTGATCGCGTCTGCAATATCGGTGGAGGCCACCGATAGTTGTTCGCCGCCGTTATCCTGATTACTCAATCCACTCACCCTATTTTGCAGATCCATGCTGATGCCGCGATTATACATTGGTTGTCCCATTAATTCACCAGCGTCGTTCAAATCGCGAGCGGACAATCACTGCGGTTAAATTCATGACAATGAGAAATCCAAGCAAAACAATCACCGCAGCTGAAGTCATGGCTACAAAAGCCCGCTCTGGACTATCCGCCCAGATGAATACTTGCACCGGAAGCGCGGTTGATGGTGACAAAGGTGATGAAGGAATATCGACAATGAAGGCAACCATACCGATCATCAATAGCGGCGCGGTTTCACCAAGTGCTCGCGCCAATCCGATGATTGTTCCGGTCATAATGCCGGGCATAGCAAGCGGTAAAACGTGGTGAAAGATAGTTTGGTTTTTCGAAGCCCCAACACCCAACGCACCTTCCTTGATAGAAGGCGGAACCGCTTTTAACGCTGCGCGCGACGTGATGATGATTGTGGGTAGGGTCATGAGTGCAAGAACCAACCCCCCAACGAGCGGGGCTGAACGCGGTAGATGGAAAAAATTGAGAAAGACAGCAAGGCCAAGCAGCCCGAACACAATTGAGGGCACAGCCGCCAAGTTGTTTACATTGACTTCGACAAGATCAGTCCAGCGATTTTTCGGAGCAAACTCTTCCAAATAAATTGCTGTCGCAACACCGAGGGGAAAGGCAGCAAGGAGCGTGACCAACAATGTGTATCCGGAACCGATAATGGCCCCCAAGATCCCCGCCAATTCTGGTTCCCGACTGTCACCAGCGGTAAAAAAAGTTTTATTGAAATGACGATTGATCAGACCCTGCTCTACCAGGTGATCGATCCATCCAATCTGCAAGCCTGACACTCTTCGGTCCGAATCAGGAATATTCCGATCGATAAACCCCTTCAATAAACTGTCCCCGTCATCAGAAAGCGGAAAGGTAACCGAGCGCCGCTGGCCAATTAAACTCGGGTCATCGAGAACCATAGCTCGTAGTTGAAACCTCGCTCCTCCAGACAGGAGTTTGTTGAGTTGTCTTTTGTCCCGGCGACCACTGACTTCTGGGAATAAGTTCGACAATGCGTTACGCGCCAGCTTGGTGTAGTTCGCGCTCCCCAATGTATCGGGGTTCCGCACTCCCTCGGGATCAATAATTGATTCATCAAATACTATGTCCAATGTGACTTGGTATTGGAAAAAGGATGAGAAGCCTTGCGCAGAAATATTAATTAATAGAAATGCCAGAGAGGCAAGCGCAAGCCCAATAGCGCTCATGCCATAATATTTAAAACGCCATTCTGCACGGTAGCGTGCTTTAATACGCTTTCTTGCTTTCGTACCCTTGTGGGCGCTCGTTTGATGGCTCACATCAGTCATAT
>JAJFIN010000348.1 GCA_021774955.1 Alphaproteobacteria bacterium
ACCGTCGTCCTGAGGAACGAGCGTAAGCGAGTGTCTCGAAGGGCGCGCCAGGAATATCCAATCCAGAGAATTATCGCCACCCTGTTAAACAGGGCTTTTCAATTAGTCGCTGCCTTTGTGCTCTTACCGGCGCTATTGCTAAGCACGGCTCACAGCAAAATGCTGAACCGAGACGAACAAATTGAACTGGTGAATTTGGCGGCCGATGCACTCGAACAACATTATGTTTCTGAAACCAAGGGGCGTGAAATTGCACAGGCCTTGCGGGCTAGGAAACTTTCACAAGGCTCGGTCGATGAAACGCGTTTTGCTGAGTGGCTCGATGGGGCTTTGTTTGTCGACAGCGGCGATCGCCATTTGGCTTTCGCCTTTGACCCCACACATAACGAAGTTGCCCCTCAAAGAGACCATAGTTTGGAGGATCTTTCCGACCAGACGCAATTCGACAATTTTGGTTTCACGGCTTTTCGCTTGCTCCCGGGCAATGTTGCTTATCTCAAAATTGATCGGTTCTGGAGTTCGCCTGAGGCCGACATTATTGCTGACGCGAGCTTTACGCTTGCCGCCCAAGCCCGTGCGCTGATCATTGACTTGCGTGGCAATTCCGGCGGACACCCTGATATGGTACGGCGGATACAAAGCTATTTTGTTGAACCCGATACGGTTCTCATGCGCTACCGCGATCAGCGCGATCAAGAGCTTGTTGATAGCCGGGCGTTCGATTTTGCCGAGCGAAAAGATTTCACCGATAAGCCGTTGTTTGTGTTGATCGATGCCCAAACCGCATCAGCGGCAGAAGACTTCAGCTATTCCGCCAAAGCGTTCGGGTACGGAACATTGGTGGGGGAACGCAGCGCCGGCGCTGCATATACCGTGCGCACTTTTCCCATCGCAGATCTTTACGGACTAACCATTTCCATTGGCGAGCCGGTTCACCCCGTGACCGGAACAAATTGGGAGGGAGACGGCGTCGAGCCCGACATTGATGTGGCGCCCGAGCAAGCTCTCCCCGTCGCACATCGTGCAGCCCTCGAACAAATGCGTGCCGAAGCCCCTTCCGAACAAGAACGCAATCAACTGGATTGGATCCTTGTCGGGTTGAACCCTCCCGAACTTAAAAGCGATCCCGCCTATGTTAAAGGACTGGCCGGCCTCTATGGTCCCATACGGATTATTCAGTCCGGCAACGGCGTATTTCAAAAAATGTCGGACAATACAAAGTCTCCGCTGCACAGACTGGCTGAGGACCTTTACAGCCCGCGCCATGATCGCTATCGCTATCAATTCATCTGGGACCGCGGTTCGATCATCGCGGTGGACCGGTTGACACCCGATGGGCGCGTTGAGCGGTATGAAAAAATTGGGAGCTAACGCTAGAGCGATTTCGTAAGTAATCCCTGTGTCATTCCGGAGGAGCGAAAGCGATTTCCGGAATCCATACCATAAGTAACTTCTGTTTCTCGAAGACAAGTATGCGCTAGACGAGAGCCCACGGGAATGGACTCCGGGGCGTAGCCCGGAGTGACTGGGATGAATATTTGTTCTTGATTTGTTCTCTTTTCGGGCGCTAGAATGAGCCATGCAGGAAAAGAAGAAATTGGCCGGCGCTGCCTCTTTGGCGCAGACGCCGGAAGTGACCGCTCATGCCAAGGCCAGACGCGGTCGCGGTTCTGGGTCTAATGCTTCCGGTCGGTTTGAGACGACGCAACGGGTGTTGCTCGATGATGGTTGGGGCAGTCTCGATGAAGATCTGCCGAAGCTGCGCACCACCATCCTGCGCGATGCCAGCCGGACGATCATCACGCGCAATAAATCGCCGGACATTTCCTTTGACCGTTCGATCAATCCTTATAAGGGCTGCGAGCATGGCTGCATTTATTGTTTTGCCCGGCCGACCCACGCCTATCTAGGGCTGTCGCCCGGTCTCGATTTTGAGACAATTCTTTTTGAAAAACCAAACGCCGCTCAACTCCTCGAACAAGAGCTGCGCGATCCAAACTACAAACCGCGGGTCATCGCCATGGGCACGAATACCGATCCGTATCAACCGATTGAACGGACACGGATGATTACCCGGCAAGTGCTCGAGGTGTTGCTGGCTTTTGGGCACCCGGTGACCATTGTAACCAAGTCGGCTTTGATCACCCGCGACATCGATATCTTATCTGCATTGGCAAAACGAAACCTGACCAAGGTCGCGCTGTCGGTGACAACGCTCGACCGTAAACTCTCACGCAAAATGGAACCACGCGCGTCGACGCCTGGGCGCCGGATCGAAGCGCTGAAACAATTGTCCGATGCAGGCATCCCCACGGCCGTCATGGTCGCGCCAGTGATCCCGGCGCTGAATGATGCTGAGATCGAGGAGATTTTGGAACGCGCCGTGGAAGTCGGCGTGAAACAGGCGGCCTATATTATCCTGCGCATGCCGCTTGAGATTAAGGATCTGTTTCGAGAATGGTTGGAAGAACATTACCCCGACCGGGCGGCCCATGTGATCGACCTGATCCGACAGATGCGCAATGGCAAAGACTACGATGCCCAATGGGGCAAACGCATGCGCGGCACCGGGCCTTATGCCGAAATGATCGCCCGGCGCGTGCATCTCGCGACGCGGCGCTTGGGGCTCAATCATATTGTCTCTGACCTTGATGTTACGCAGTTCAAACCGCCGCTAAAGCCAGGGGACCAGATGGCGCTGTTGTGAGGGGGTGGTCAGGCGCCAATTTCAAAAAACATCGTCATGGTGAGGAGGCGTTAGCCGTCTCGAACCATGGGAACAACACACTGATGGACAACCGCCCTTCGAGACGCAAGCTGACGCTTGCTCCTCAGGGTGACGCCGAGGTGTTTCTCTTTAAACCTTCCCACCCAACTTTCGCCGCACACAATCGAAAGTGCGGATTCCTTTGATTAGTGTTCTTCCTAAACCAGTGACGACATGAATTTGTTGTCCGATCCAGGGGGGAGTTCCGCCATTAATCCGTACCCGTTTCATAGCGATGCCCGTATCAGGTGAAAAAATTGTTTGTTAAACCGTTGACCTTAGAATAACTCGATGGCGAGGCGTCGTGATATATTTGGGCCAATCCGCAACCGAGCGTGGCCCTTAGCCGAGAATGGCAACTACCTGGCGGCAGCGCGGCGGCGATTGTTTACGGCTGTGTGTTCACTCGTCGGGGTCTCCGGCACTCTATCCGGTGCAGTGGCGGTCATCACGGGTGTTCAAACCGACCCTGTGGCGTCGGTGCTGGGTATACTTATTCCTCTATTGATTGGCATTCTACCTTTCATCGTCGCCGAGCGGATAAAAGTTGAGAAGGTTTCAATTGCTGTTCTTTCTGCTCTTTTCTTCCATCTCATTTACATATCGACAACGCCTACAGGGTCAGGGGCGGTAATTTATCTTGCCTGTATCCCGCTTCTGTTTGGATTGCTTGCGGGATTTCGCTGGAGCCTTCTCTCGGGCCTTCTCGTGATTGGTGCTGTAGTCGCGTTGTCGCCTAAATATGTCCCCTTTTGGACCGCCATGCCGACCGGCATTCTGTCTTTTGCTTGTGCAATCTGTATCGGCATTTTTCAAAGAGAAATTGAACGCACGACCGGTTATTTGCTGGCGCTGAATGAGCGGTCAACTAGATCGCAGCGACGTCAAAAAGAGCTAAGCCTGCTCCTTGAGGCGACTCTGAACAATATTGAACAGGGGGTCGTGGTTTATGATTCTCAAAGACGCCTGGCCATTTGGAACGACGTTTATGAACACTTGATGGATTTCCCGCGCGGTTGGCTTAAGCCAGGCATGACCATGGAAGACTATTTTCGGTTTAATGCTGAGCGCGGTGAGTATGGCGATATCTCCGACCAGAATATTGACGAGATCGTCGCCCAGAGAATGAAGACTCTCAACATTGACAACTACGGGGCGGAGCCGCACCGCTATGTCAGAAGAAGGCCCAATGGACGATATATCGAAATCATTGGCAACCTCACGCCCGAAGGTGGCACCGTTGTCACCTATACCGATATCACAGACAAAGAAAATTCCCGTCAAGAGATCGAGAGATTGGCATGGACAGACCCGCTCACCGATCTTCTCAACCGGAACAGCTTGCGGTCGACGATGTTGAAATCGATGGGTGTTGCCACAAACACCAATCAGACCCTAGCCGTTCTGTTGGTCGACCTCGACAAATTTAAACCTATCAACGATAGCTATGGTCATGCCGCCGGCGATGAAGTGTTGAAACTCATTTAGAGCCGGATACAAGCGAGTATTCGAGAAAGCGATCACGCCTTTCGTCTCGGTGGTGATGAGTTCGCAATCCTCACTTTCTTTAAGAATGATGAGCGACACGGCATTGAGGTTCTGGTTTCGCGATTGTTGCGAAAACTCAGCGAGCCGATTGAATATCAGGAACATCGATTGTCGGTCGGTGCCAGCATCGGCATCTCGTTCTTTTCCGTTGGCGATTACCATTGCACGGCCGACGAATTGATCCGAAAAGCCGATACCGCACTTTATGAGGCGAAAAACAACGGCCGAAATTGCTATCGAATCTATGACAAAAATGTCGACGTAAAAGCTCAAAAGGCGCGCCAACTCGAAACAGCTCTGCGCACGGCGTTAGACCGAGACCAGTTTGAGCTGTACTACCAACCAAAATATTGCGCCAAAAATCAAACCATCATCGGTACCGAAGCGCTCATTCGCTGGAATCATCCAGAACTCGGGCTCACCTTTCCCGATGACTTCATGCCGATTGTTGAACGAAACGAACTGGTTTTTCCTTTGGGCCTATGGGTTCTTGAAGAGGCATGGCGACAGCTTCAGATCTGGGTCGACGATCTCTCCCTCGATGATTTTTCTTTGAGTGTCAACATTTCAGCCCGGCAGTTTTTTGATGCCGGGTTTATTGCGGTCCTAAAAAATATGGCTGCGGACTTGCCTCACTTGACTGCAAAGTTAGAACTGGAAATAACCGAAGAGGTGACCATCGAGAATGTCGATGAAGCCGCGATTATCATGCAGCAGATCAATAATTTAGGGTTTAGCATTTCGATCGATGATTTTGGCACGGGATATTCAAGTATCTCTTATCTCCATAAACTCCCGGTGCAGAAGATAAAGATCGACAAATCCTTTCTGGTTGACAGTTTGACCGACACCGCACATTCCGAAACGGTTGTGCGGTCGATCATTGACCTTGGTCACAATCTCGACATGAAGGTCATCGCCGAGGGTGTTGAAACCCTGGAGCAGGTGAACTTCCTCTACCAAAACAATTGCGATGAGCTGCAAGGCTTTTTCTTCAGTCGCCCGGTTAGGGCGGAGGCAATGACGGTCCTCTTGCAGCCGCATTCCCCTACCGAAAGCGAGAGCCAGCTTCAGGCTTAACCTAAACCCGCCCCCCCAACATCCGGCGCAAGGTGCCGTCCTTGTCGAAGAAGTGATGCTTCATCGCGGCGGAGAAATGAAGCACGACCGCGAGGATCAGCAGCTTACTGACGATCTCGTGGGTCTCGTGGCCGATACCGGCAACCATGGCATTGAGTGGGATCATCTTACCGGGATTGGCCGGATCGGGATTGGGCGCCAAGAGCTCGATGCCAAACAGCGGAATGCCATGGCCGCCGGCGCCGGACATCATCATGCCGGAGATCGGCATCAGCACCGTGCCGATAATCAACGACCATTGAACGACACGCGACAGCGTGATCTCCCAATTGGCGTGATTGCCGGTCGGGACCGGCAGGCCGTTCATCATGCGCCAGACCACGCGGGCCAAAATGATCGCAAAGATCGCGACGCCGGTCGATTTATGGATCGGATAAAGCGACCAGGTTTCGGTCTTGTTCATATAGGTGCCGACGCCCAGAAGGCCGATGACGGTCAGTCCAACGATCCAATGTAGTGCGATTGTTGCCGGTGCGAATTTCTCTTGGCTGTCGCGCATGATGCCCTCTCTGGTGATTTGCTCTTCATGGGATATTACGGGATTGATTGGGACTTGCCACCCCTATCGGGACTTTGTGTTGACATGCACCCAGGCGAGCTTTTCGTCGAGATTTCCGTCTTTTTCAGGCGGAAACAGGTCCGGCTCATCGAAAGCCCCCACGAAAAAGTGAATTTCGCCAGGCCAGCGCTCGCCCTCATAGGCGATGGGTGAGCCGCATTTTGCGCAGAAATGGCGCTTGACGCCGGGCGACGAGGGGTAAGTGTCGGCCGGTTTGGCGAAGGCCACGTTTTTCCATTCATAGCCGGCAAAGGAGGCAAAGGCGGCGCCGGTTGATTTGCGGCAATCGGCGCAATGGCAATTGGCGGTCCATTTGGGCGGGCCGGTAACCTCGAAAGCCACCGCGCCGCACCGGCAACGGCCTTTGTGGGTTTCTTTTTCCATGATGTGCCTCGTCGAGAATCCTGTGGCATAAGATAAAGATGCCGACTTTGACCTTACAACAAAAACCCGACTTCGCCCACGAGCTTGCCAAGGGCGGCTTGGTGGCCGGCGTCGATGAGGCCGGGCGCGGGCCGTGGGCCGGGCCGGTGGTGACAGCGGCGGTGATCTTGGACGCGCGCGACTTGCCCGAGGGCCTCAATGATTCCAAGAAGCTCTCGGAGGCGAGGCGCGAGGCGCTCTACCCCGTCATCATGGACAAGGCCTTGGCGGTCGCGGTCGGGCAATCCGATGTCGGCGAGATCGACCAGCGCAACATCTTGGCGGCAACGCTTGATGCGATGGCGCGCGCGGTGGCCGCGCTCGACCCCCAACCCACGTTCGTCTTGATCGACGGCAATAAGGCACCATGGTTGCCGATGCCACATGAGACGCTCGTCAAAGGCGATGGCCGCTCGCTGTCGATTGCTGCGGCCTCGATCATCGCCAAGGTCACGCGTGACCGCATCATGAAAGATCTGCATAAAGACTATCCGGCCTATCAATGGCACCGTAACAAGGGCTATGGCACGGCCGATCACCAGGCGGCGCTGGCCACCCACGGCGTGACGCCGCATCACAGGCGGTCGTTTAAGCCGGTGCGGGCGATGGTGGGGTGAGGGGATGTCTTTGCGCTCACGCTAGTGCACAATTGTGCACAGCTCCGCGGGCGTGCACAGCTCCGCGGGGGCGGCGCATAAGCGCCGAGCTGCAGTCGCAGCCGTTTTCTTGCTGCCACAAACTAGAGCGTCACCCTGAGGAAGGGCGGAGCCCTGTCTCGAAGGGTCGCGGAGCCCTGACCCCCTTTTACTAACCCCTCAGCCGTAATTGAAACTGACACTGAT
>JAJFIN010000349.1 GCA_021774955.1 Alphaproteobacteria bacterium
GCTGACCATCCAGTTCTACCGGTCAGGGCCATAGAGATTTTGTCGTCGGGTTTGATCTCCGCATCGTTGAAATCGACCCCAATTAGAGCGTCGAGAGGGCAACCAAGCTCACGCGCAAGACCTATTGTGTAGAAAATGAGCCGCCCTTGGCTGTCGAGTTCAAATGCAATATCTGCAACCTCTTGAACCGCCTCACGCCACTTCATGCGTGCTTGATTGGGCGTAGTGTCTTTCGCGCGGGCAACCGGTTCGATAAGGATCAACACACCGGCACTTAATTGGCCACTCGCAGAACGAATGGGTCGGGCTCTGAGATGGAATATATGTTTGCTTGAAGTATCTTCCGTGACCAAACTGGATTCACCATTGGCTAGAGCGCGATGAATTAGGTTTCGAAGCTCGGCTTCTTTGCCATTAAAGATGCTATCGAACCGTGCTCCATCGACCAGTGCAGGAAAGAAAATACGGGCACCGGAATTCGACCCAGCAATGTAGCCATCGATGTCGACCATGAACACCGCACCGGGCAGTGCGGCGAATGCCTCTTGCCATTGCGATTTAGTGGTGGTGCCCGGCACGTCCGTCAAAGACATTGTGCTGTGCTCTTCGCCCCAACGGGAAGGTTCTAGAATGGTATATCGATCTTCTGAATCACCCAATGCACGAACCTTGTATTCCCGTTCACAAGATTCGAACGGAAGTGCCAAGCGCGCCACGGAATTATCTAGTGAGACAATTGCGTCAATGTTTGTGATTGTTTCAGGAGATAGGGAAATGTGGTCGATATCAGCTGCATCGGGAATATCCCATAGATGTCTCATTGCCGGATTGGCAAAAGCGATCCGGCTTGAGACACGGTCCCAAACCCAGCTTGGCCATGCCCGATCCGCAATGTCTTGAAACGCAGACACCTGTCCATTTCCCAACGGTTTATATTTGTGTGACGGCTAAATTGCCGGAGATTATGGCAAAGATACCGGAGCGTTCATCTTAGAACAATCCGTTTGTCGCTCACTCTCGGCGCGCATATACAAAATAGAACAACCCTAGAATGTTGAATTCTGGGAATTGCCTGTCGATCATTTTGCAGGCTGGCTTGCCGTATTGGCCGCTTCAGTGATTTCCCTTGCGATTTCAAGGGCTTCATCTGGCGTAAAATCCATCGGCAAATCAAACCGCTCTGAAGTGACAAATATTCGAACCATGCCCTTGTCCGTTGGACCGATTTGAAGTGATCCTTCATCTTCCGTTTGACGGTCTATCTTACTCACGACGCATATCCCAAGAGTTCAAGTTTCGGTGTCGGTTTGGCTATATGCCCCGGCTAGGGATGTTGCGCAACAGTTTCAGCCATAGGCACGTCGTTTCCAGTCAAGAAAGCTGACAGCATCGCGTTGACGATTTCGGGCGCTTCTTGTTGGACCCAATGTGAAACATTGGGCAAATATCGAAGCGTAAGATCAGGCACAAATTCTTCAGTGCCATAAGTCATCTCCTTACCCAATGCCGTGTCCTCTTCCCCCCAAACAATCATCGTCGGTAATGCGACCATCGGCACATCTGGTCCGGCGAGATTGTTCTTAAGGCGGGAGCGAAACGCCGCCCGGTAATAATTGATCATTGCTGTGAGGGCGCCGGGCTCGAGCGCATTTTTGCGATAGAAGTCGATAATATCAGGTGGAAAGCGGTCTTTATCGATCGCCATGTTTAAGAATGCCTTGCCAATGGCTTCAGCACCATTGCGAGCCAGAAGGCGTTCAGGCAAACCCGGTATCTGGAAAAAAAACATATACTGAGATCTCTTCAGCTGCCGCCAGGTTTTCAATCCTCTAGCAAACAATGTGGGGTGCGGGACGTTCATGATCACGAGCTTGTTGAGAGGTCTTATTTTTCGGATGGCGAAAGTCCACGCGATGATGGCTCCCCAATCATGTGCGATCAGCACCACTTCTTCTTTTCCAGAGGCATCGATCAGAGCTGCCACATCGCCGATTAACTTATCAATCGAATAGTTTTCAACGCCTATCGGCCGACTGGATTTCCCATAGCCACGTAAGTTCGGCGCCCAGGCTTCATAGCCGAGCGAAGCCAAAACCGGCAATTGATGACGCCAGGATATGGCGTGTTCGGGAAAGCCGTGGAGGCACAGCGCCAGCCGGTCCCCGCTGCCACAGATATCCGTTTCGAAAGTCAAACCACCCGCTTCAATCTGGGTTGTGGATATCGCGTGAGACGAAGAGGACATAAATCGGGCCTATGGGTTGGATATTGTCTTCAAACTATGCGTCTCGCTGAGCTATCTCAACACATGTTTTATCAATGATTGTCCTGTGGTATTCTAGGCCGTTTGGGTCTTGCTTTCATCAGGTGAAATGAATAGGGTCTGCCGCCTATTTGGCCCGCCTTACCTGGCGGATAAGTCCGAACATGTGCCGTCGTAGCTCAGTCGGTTAGAGCGCTAGATTGTGGATCTAGAGGTCCCCTGTTCAATTCAGGGCGACGGTACCATTTCTCAAATGTTGGGGGATAATCGGAGGTGGATACTGACCGTCCTCACATAGAAGGTGGTTGCACTTGCGGTGCCGCGCGTTATCGGCTGAAAGCCCGGCCGATGTTCGTTCATTGTTGTCATTGCACGTGGTGTCAGCGCGAAACCGGTTCGGCTTTTGCCGTCAATGCGCTCATCGAAGCAACTTGTGTGGAGCTCTTGCAGGGGCAACCGGTCGCTTACACATTGCCTTCAGCCAGCGGCAGCGGGCAAGTTTTCTCTCGTTGTACAGAATGTGGCGTGACACTTTGGAGTAATTATTCCGGGGCCGGTGATAAGGTTCATTTCATTCGTGTAGGGACGCTGGATGATCCGTCCGTTGCACCTCCGGATATCCATATCTTTACCTCCACCAAAAGTCCTTGGGTAACCCTTCCAAAGGATGTTCCTGCGGTTGCGGAATATTATCAAAGTTCAGACTATTGGTCGATTGAAAGCATTGACCGATATAAAGCGGCAAAGGGTTCGTGACCTTATCTCCGAATTTTGACCTGATCCTCAAAACCGATATGATAGGTTCAGAAAAACAAAAAAAAGGGAGAGAATAATGTCTGAAGCTTGGATCATTGATGCCTGTCGTACACCACGGGGTATTGGCAAGATTGGCAAGGGTTCCCTAGCGGAAATTCACCCTCAACAATTGGGCGCTACCGTCCTAAAAGCGTTAGCCGAACGCAACGATATCAACACCGCAGAGGTCGATGACATCGTTTGGGGAACAAGCTCTCAGCGCGGAGCCCAAAGTGGCGACTTGGGTCGTATGGCCGCCCTCGATGCGGGTTATGATGTGCGCTCGAGCGGTATGACTTTGGACCGCTTCTGTGGATCAGGGATAACCACCGTTAATATCGCGGCTGCTAATATCATGTCCGGTATGGAAGATATGGTCGTTGCCGGCGGAACCGAGATGATGTCCCAGTTCGGTTTAATGAGTCAGAATGCGTCACCCTTTATGGACAATGGCAATAAGCGTCTGCGTCATGAGCATCCTCAACCGCATCAGGGTGTTTGTGCTGATGCCATCGCAACGCTTGAAGGCATTAGCCGAGAAGCAACTGATGAGCTCGCGTTCGTTAGTCAACAGCGTGCGGACAATGCTATTAAAAACAATCATTTTGAAAAATCTCTGGTGCCCGTCTATCACGAGGATGGGACTTTGGCCCTGGATCATGAAGAGTTCCCGCGCCCGCAGACGACACGCGAGGGGCTTGCAGCTTTAAACCCATCCTTTGCTGCTATTGCTGACTTTGAGTTGGATGAAGAAGGCACAACATTCCGCAAGCTCGTGAAGCAAAAATATCCTGACCTGGAAATTAATCACATTCATCATGCCGGCAATTCTTCGGGTGTTGTCGATGGAGCGGCCGCGCTTCTTTTGACCTCACCAGACTATGGCAAGGCGCACGGATACAAACCACGCGCCCGCGTGAAAGCCATGG
>JAJFIN010000350.1 GCA_021774955.1 Alphaproteobacteria bacterium
AATCGACGTCGAATCCAACATCTATCAGTCAATGGGCGACGGTCGCGGCTTTGGATGGGTCGCAAGACTTTCTCGTCGAACGCAATGCCGTTTTTAAAGAGCGGCGGGATCTCGTGGTCTCCATGCTCAATCAGGCCCGGGGGCTTTCTTGCGGAACGCCGGAAGGCGCGTTTTATGTTTATCCGAGCTGTGAAGGTTGCATCGGCAAGAAGACACCTGATGGAACATTGATCGACGGTGATGGTACCTTTGCCGCGGCTTTGCTTGAGGCTGAAGGGGTTGCCGTTGTGCAAGGGGAGGCGTTCGGGCTTTCGCCGTTCTTTAGAATCTCCTACGCTACGTCGACAGAAGCCTTGGAAGAGGCCTGTATTCGGATCCAGCGGTTCTGTGGATCGCTTGTCGACTAACGAAAATGAAATTGGGAGCTGCTGGTGACAGATGAAATAAGAAGTCACCAGCGCTTAAAGCGGGGTATCCATCTGCCTATCCTTCGTAATACCCACTTTTTCACCTCCTCAGAAAATGCGCAGCATTTGTCTGAGGTCCAATGGCCGATCCATAAAGTATTCCGTAAAAGTCAGCAGAATGTATCGCCAATCCCACTGAATATTACATACTCGGTACTCAACAGATCCGCGAGTAGGCCCCTGATAAATGCTGCGCATTTTCTGGGGAAGTATAAAGAAATCATGTGCCAACTTTATCCTGACACCTTAGGTCCATTGTTCAATGCAACAGTCTCCACACTGAGGAGGGCGCGCGCGCCCGTCTCGAAGTGTCCCTCAATCCAGGTAAATACCTATAAGACGATACTGCTTTTCACTTTTCTTCTAAGCGTAGGCACAATGTCAACCAGCGCCTTTGGGCAGGGCGAACCATGGGCGGGTCGTCTCGACAGCACCAATATCGAACAACGCCGCACGCGCGGGCCGGACGCCATTGGTGGTCTTGATGATTATGCCCTGACCAATGGTCATCTCTGCGCCACCGTGTCGGACCTTGCCCATGACAATGAACTGTCGCCCATCGGCGGCATCCTGATCGATCTTGCCGTTTGTGTGTTGGGAAACGATCAATTGTTGAGCTATCAGGAGATCCTCAACCTTTCGACTCAATCGCCAGTAACGGGCCGCAAGATCGAAACAAGTTTTGACGAAGATAAAGCAGCCATTGTGGTCCACGGCGGGCATCAAGGAATTGCTGTTGAAACGACTTACAGTCTTAGTTTGGACAGGCCAAACCGGCTGCGCATCACATCGCGCGTGCGACGCGAACAAGCAGCGGCAGGCGACGAGGTTTTTGCTTTTGCCGGTGGCATGGGTAACATCTATTCATTGACACCGTTCACGCTGTCCCTCGATGAGGAAGCGCGTTCTCCGGGGTTTGCCCACCGTGCTTTTCTGGGTCAGAACCCAATGAAGATTGGTCGCGCGGCAGCGCCTGCTGATATCGTTTTTGCAGTGGGTTCCTCCAATGTTGCCGCTGGTGTTTCCTATGGTCAGCAATTGGTCTCGGCGCAACTGATTTCAGCCACAGGCAAAACAACCATACTTCCTCATTTCTTCTTTGCCGATGAAACCGCGTCGACCATAGCCGTGTTTTCAAAACCATTTTTGTTTGGCCGTTCGAAAAAGCTGAGCTGGTTTGAACTGCTCCAGACAAAAATGATGGATCTTGATGAGGGCGACACGTTGGTATTGGAGCAAGACGTCTGGGTTGGCGACCGGTCCGATGTGGCGTCGGTGACCAATATGTTATTTGAAGATCAGCCCATGATCTCCGGCCGGGTCAACAATAGTGATGCTGTGATCCATGTTGATCGTGCAAACGGTACTGCGTTTACTGAAAGTAAAGTTGATGTTGATGGTCGCTTTGCCGTTCACGCTCCGCCGGGAGAGTATCGATTGCGATTTGTGGCGCCCGGTGGATTGGAGCTAAAGCGAGAAGTAGCGGTTGAAACTCAGGAGGTCGATCTGGGCCTGGTCGATATTGGGGCCCGTGCGCGTATCGCCTTACCGCAGAACACGCCGATGCGGTTGGTTTTTGTCGGTGTTGATGGAACGCCGGATCCGAATTTCACCGACGATCTGTTGGGATTTACGATTGAGAAGGATGAGGGTCCCATACCTTGGCCCGGCGCGCACGATGTTAATTTGATGGGCCGTGAAAGCGATCCCAAATTTATCTCTCTCGCACCCGGGACCTATAAAGTTTATGCCACGCGTGGCCCTGAATACAGCGTCACCGAAACATCGCTCAAAATTGGGGAGCCGGGTGCTTATTCATTGACTATTGAAGCTCCCGTACGAGCGATTGAAACCCCCGGCTGGATTTCTGCAGATCTTCACATCCATGCCGGTCCTAGTTTTGATAATTCTTTCTCCGTTGATGAACGTATACGGAGCTTTATTGCCCAAGGTGGTGAGGTCATGGTCTCGACGGAACATGATGTCGTCTATGATTATAGCGATGACATCGCCCGGTTAGGCGCAAGCGATCTTATGAAAACGGTGACCGGCGTCGAAATCACCAGCGAAGCCTCGACTGAAGAAGCACCCTACACAATGGGTCATGGCAATGCGTTTCCTTTTGAAATGAAGCCTGATCACTTTAAAAATGGCGCGCCGGTCAGTGAAGGCCGTCGTTGGCGTGAGGCGATCGGCGAATTACACCAACAAGACAAGAACCCCATCGTTCAACTCAATCACGCACGCCAGAACAGTCCCTTGGTGGATGGTGTCGATGTCATCAGCAAGCAAGCATTTTTCACCCATATGGGATCGATTGGCGTGGCTTATGACCCCAGTGTGCCTTTGTCGGAAGGAGCGAATGCCAGTCTGATCGAGCGCGACCCGGTCACATGTTTTCGCGACATCGATTTTGACGCCATGGAACTTATCAATGGTGTCGGCATGGCGCGCTACTACAAATTACGAGAAGATTGGTTTTCGCTGCTCAAACAAGGCCTGTCGCTCACCGGAACAGCGAACAGTGATTCTCATACGGCTGTCGAAGTTGTCGCCCTACCGCGGATGATGATTGCGGCGGTGGATGATCAATTGTCTGCCTTTGATGAAAGCGCTTTTATTGATGCGGTTCGTGATGGGCAGGCCTATGGCACCACCGGCCCTCTGATCGATGTGACGCTCGGTGAGGCGACGATGGGTGGGCTTTATCAAGGACGCGAGGCCACCTTAGCTGTGGAGATATCGGCTACCGATTGGGTGCCCGTGTCTACGCTGAGAGTGTTTGTTAATGGCGGCCTGGTGGAGACGCGAACCGTTGATAGCAACTCACATACCGAGGTGCCGCTTTCATTCGGGCGCGACGCTTTTGTGACCATTGAAGTCGAGGGGCCGCCTGAAGGGGTCTACACGGAGGTTCTGCCGGGCTATGTACCTTTTGCCTTTTCAAACCCGATCTATGTCGATGCCGATGAAGATGGTGAGTGGACACCGCCTGGTCTTTGATTGGATTTCCGGCATAGATTACCCGACAAGTTGTTTGACTGCCTTAGTGGCAGCGATGGTTGCGTCTGCCGCATAAGCTTCGTGGTGTGCTTCGATCTTTTTGAGGTCGTAGAGATAGTTCACCAGAAGACCGGCGGATTGTTTGAGGCCTTTTTCCGATGTGTCGCCACGAAAGTTGATGCGTGCGAGCTGCGCGCCGTTGCCGAGATGAAAGCGAGCGACCGGATCGGCGGGCAGATCCTTGCGTTTTTCCTTTAGAAAGTAAGTGGCGCAGAGGCTTTCCAGTGGCGCCTTTAAGGCATTGCTCATTTCTTCGTCAATGAGCCAGCCGGGATTATCCAATGGTGCGAGTTTCTCACCGATCTCAGGATCTAATCCATAGTCTTCGTAATCTTCTTGCTCGCGCCTTTTTTTCAACCAATTACCAAACCCTGGTATCGGCGAAAGCGTGGCAAAGGTTTTGAGCTGTGGCAGGTCCGAGCGTAATTCTTCCACGACTTGCTTGATCAGAAAATTACCGAAAGAAATACCGGTAAGGCCTTTTTGGCAATTGCTGATCGAGTAAAAAATTGCCGTATCCGCTTGGCGAACACTTTCTGCAGAGGGTGTCGTCGAAAGGAGATCCTGAATGGAACCGGCCATGCCTTTGACCAAAGCGACTTCGACAAAGATCAGCGGCTCGTCCGGCAAGGCAGGATGAAAGAAGGCGTAGCAGCGGCGATCTTGCGCGAGGCGTCGGCGCAGATCATCCCAGCCGTCGATCTCGTGGACGGCCTCGTACTCAATCAGCTTTTCGAGGATGTGGGCAGGTGTTTGCCAATCAACACATTCAAGCGAAAGGAAACCGCGGTTAAACCATGCCGACAAGAGATAGGCAAAGTCACTGTCGACAGGCTTCAGCAAGGGATCGGTTTTCAGGTAGCGGAGAAGATCTTCGCGCATGGACAGAATGGCTGCGGTGCCGCCGGGCGCCATATTGATCCGGCGGATGAGCGCACGCCGTCGTGACTCGACGGCTTGAGAAAGGTGCATCAAGGCGTTCTGTCCGCCACCATTTTGATAGGCTTGAATGGCACCATCGAGAGCGGCTTGATCGGGTCCGAATTCATCGCGCAGCATCAGGAAGAAGCCACGTCGAGCTTCGCCATTCAGACCGGCATAGGTGGTGACAACTTCTCGGGCGAGAGCGACACCGAGCGCTTCACCTTTTTGCGACAGCAGATCTTCGCAGAGATGACGCATGTCATAGGGGACACCTAAGGCATCGTGACCACGGCGTTTGTCAATGATCTCGCGTCCGGCATCGGCGATCATGTTTAATGCGTCTTGGAAGAAATGAAATTTCATTAGGGAGTCCAGCGATCCTGCTCAGTTTGTTGGTCATTCCTATATAGGTGCTTCTTGTCATGGTCCAATGACGGTTAACCCCTATTCTCGCGCGAAAGCCTTCTTAAAGATTTAAAGGTGGTTAAGACTGGATTAACGGAGTTGACAGGATGGGATGCCGAAGCCACAAAATGAGGCCGAGCGTGCTTAGGAGTGAATTGAATGACCGGGTCTAATCTTTATGCGGCGATGAAGCAGCGCTTTCCGGCTGACCTAGATACGCCGTTTTTACAGACGGCCGATGGGGCTACGCTTTCATACGGCGCACTCGATCAAGATACGGCACGTGTGGCGGGTTTGTTGAAGTCGCTTGGGGTGACACCTGGCGAACGGGTTGTTGTCCAAGTTGAAAAGTCGGTTGCCAATGTTGTGCTTTATCTCGGCTGCTTGCGCGCCGGAGCGATCTATGTGCCGCTCAATACGGCTTATACGACACAGGAAGTTTCCTATTTTCTGGGGGATGCCAATCCAGGTCTTCTGGTTTGTGATCCACAGAGGGAAAGCGAACTGACAATTGTTGCTGAAGCGGTGAGTGTTGATCACGTGCTGACTTTGGATCCCACAGGGCAGGGAAGTTTCGAGAAAGCGCTTGAGGAGGCCACGCCCAATGACGAGATCTGGGCGTGCAATGCAGATGACTTGGCGGCGATCTGTTATACGTCCGGTACGACGGGGCGCTCAAAAGGCGCCATGCTGAGCCATGGCAATCTTCTCTCTAATGCTGAGACGTTGGTCGAGCTTTGGGGATTTACCGCTGATGACATCCTCGTTCACGCTCTGCCCATTTATCATGTACACGGATTATTTGTTGCGCTTCATTGTGTGTTGCTGAGTGGATCGCGGGCATGGTTTTTACCGAAGTTTGATGCAGATGAAATTCTGCGCCTCATTCCACAATCAACAGTAATGATGGGTGTGCCAACCTTTTATACGCGGTTATTGGATCACCCAGAGTTGAACGCGGAACTCTGTACTTCGATGAGGCTTTTTATTTCGGGTTCGGCACCCTTGTTGGTTGATACCTTCGAAGCGTTTGAACAACGCACCGACCACAAGATCCTTGAGCGCTACGGCATGACCGAAGCCGGTATGATTACCTCGAATCCGTTGGATGGTGATCGCGTGCAAGGGAGTGTGGGCTTTGCGCTGTCCGGTGTTGATGCCCGCGTCGCTGCAGAAGATGGAAAGATATGTGCGCCTGGCGAGATAGGTGTGTTGGAGTTTAAGGGTCCGAATCTTTTTAAAGGTTATTGGCAGATGCCGGACAAGACCCGCGAGGAGTTTCGCGATGATGGCTATTTCATCACCGGCGACGTGGCGATGATGGATGCGCAAGGACGCGTTTCGATTGTCGGTCGGGCGAAAGACCTGATCATTTCCGGTGGGTTTAATGTCTATCCGAAAGAAGTGGAGCTGGTGATCGATGAACTGGAAGGCGTGTTGGAATCGGCGGTGATCGGTGTGCCGCATCCGGATTTTGGTGAAGGCGTTGTGGCCGTCGTCGTGCCTGAAGTAGGGTCGGCTCCTAAGGAGGGTGACCTATTGGCGGCGATCTCAGATCAGCTCGCGCGCTTTAAGCAGCCGAAGCGCCTGATCTTTGTTGAGGCTCTGCCGCGCAATGCGATGGGAAAAGTCCAGAAGAATGTTTTGCGTGAGAAATATACGTCGCTCTTCGCTTAGATGCAGTGAAAGCTTTATCAATAAACAGGTATTTTATCACTTTAGAACCATTCTAATATATGGTAATTTGCAATCACCCTGCTTATATGAATGAGGTCAGAGAAATTCACCTCGGGAGAAACGATATGGAAATCAACATAGGGATTGGGGAGGACCAACGAAAAGAGATTGCTCATGGGCTTTCTCGTCTTCTAGCTGATACCTACACACTTTATTTGAAAACTCATAATTATCATTGGAACGTAACGGGTCCTCAATTTAACACTCTGCATACGATGTTTGAGGTGCAGTATAATGAATTGGCATTGGCCGTCGATGAGATAGCCGAGCGGATCCGTGCGCTTGGTGTTGCGGCACCAGGAACTTATAAAGCCTATCGGGAGTTATCCTCAATTGACGAAGAGGATCACGTGCCGAGTGCTGAGGACATGTTGCGTAATCTTGTTGTCGCTCATGAAACCGTTGTGCGCACGGCGCGAGAGGTGTTTCCGTCGGCAGATGAGGCCGGCGATGAGCCGAGTGCAGACCTGCTCACTCAGCGCATGCAGTCTCACGAAAAGACAGCTTGGATGTTGCGTAGTATGCTCGGATAGAGAATGGAGTTTGGGCAAAGTTGACCCCATTTGACCTTGTTATATTCGATTGTGATGGTGTGCTGGTCGATTCCGAACCACTATCCAATCGCATTCTGTGTGAGGCGATTTGCACGCTGGGAATTCCGATGGGTGTTGCCGAGACGCGGGCGCGTTTTGTTGGGCTGTCCATGACAAAAGTTGTCTCAGCACTGGAGGCAGAGCTTGAGATAAGCTTGCCGGAATCTTGGTTGGGTGATTTGCAATTGCAGACATTTGAGGTCTTCCGCCAAGAGCTTCAGCCCGTTCGTAATGTGCGAACGGCGATAGAAAGTGTTCATGAAGCGGGTTTGCAAACCTGCGTGGCGTCTTCCGGGGCACCAGAGAAGATTGCGTTCACCCTCGGATTGACCAAGCTTGCCGCCTATTTTGAAGAGCGGATTTACAGCGCCGAAATGGTATCCCACGGCAAACCAGCGCCGGACCTGTTTCTCCATGCTGCCGCTCAAATGGAGGTTCCCCCAGAACGATGTGTCGTTATTGAAGACAGCTTACCCGGTGTTCAAGCAGCATTGGCAGCTGGCATGGAAGTGCGGGCTTATATCGGCGACGTGGATGGACCGCATGAAAAAATTCAAGCGCTTAATGTGCAAACATTCGGTGATATGATGGAACTACCGAACAGATTAGGCCTTTAGCGTTTTGCGTCGCGCTCAACGGCGTTGCGGATCAGTGCTGTGACTTTAAGATTGCGCTCCGCAAGCAAAGGCGGGACTTCGTCACCGCGCAAAATAACGCAGCAGACACCAACAATATCAACACCATCTCGAATAAGTGCGTCAGCGCTTTCAGCAACTTGGCCACCCGTGGTTATCACATCTTCGATGATGCAGGTGCGACGTCCTTTAAGATCAAATCCTTCGGCTAGTTTTTCCGTACCGTAAGGTTTTCTCTGCTTACGGACAAAGGCGCACGGCAGACCACTTTCCAGGCTCAAAGCGGTTGCGATTGGTACACCGCCCAGCTCCAGACCAGCAAGACATTCAGTCCCTGCAGGAATCAACGGGACCATTGCTTTAGCAATGCGCTTGAGGATCGAGGGCTCGGCTTCGAAACGGTATTTGTCGAAATAGGTATTGGATGTCTGACCGGACCTCAGACGGAATGATCCGCTTAAGCGCGCGATATTGAGAATGTCGGTTTGTAAAGATGATGAATTCACAGGTTTTCCTCTCGCCTGTGGATAGCGCGATTCGCTCTAGTAGTTCGCTCCGTGTTTTGGAATCACATGCGATAGCTTTAGGTTCTCAGCGGTCGCGCCGTTTAAGCGCAAAACCGCGTACACTTTTGCGCCCGGCGCTCTAGTGTATTTTGATGAGGGTGAAATAAAAGCGCCCGACCTGGCTAAAAATGGGGGAGGAGAAGGCCAGGCCGGGCATTGGGTGCTGGGTCACGCTTTGTACTCAAAAGCGTGTGCCGATCCTTACGGGGGAGGGTGTTAGGATCGGATAGTCGTCTCGGTACCCAATTCGGGACAACCCGCCGCCAAGGGCAGCGTCTGAAACAAGGATATTGCTGCACCTGCGATATCGCAATTGCGAAATATGCAAATCAGCTATGCATAAAACGCATAGCTAAAATTACCCATTTGTTTTCATGAAGTTGAGTGGATCAGAACTTCCACTCTTTGACTTTGCGCAACAAGAAGTCACGGAAAACACCCACGCGTTTCGAATTTCGAAGCTCTTCTGGATAAACAAAAAAGGTCTCGAGTTTCGGTCCATCAATGTCTGGTAAGACGCGGACGACCCGATTGCTGCCGTGGGCGATGTAGTCCGGGAGCGCCCCGAGGCCGAGGCCAGACATGACGGACTGCAACACGCCGTAAATATTGTTGACTTTGAAGACTGGCCGGCGCGGTGAATTCTTAGGACGGCCAACGGTACTCAGCCAGTTAACCTGGCTTACGGGCAGTGGTGTGCGCTCACCATAGGTGATGATTTTGTGGTTGTCCAAATCCTCGATTGACTGAGGTGATCCGTATTCGGCCAAATACCTTGGCGATGCGAAAATATGATAGCCGCCTTTAAAAAGACTTCGTTGAATAAGATCTGGTTGGGTCGGAGGGCGGAGCCTAATGGCGACATCGGCCTCGCGCATGCTGAGATCGAGATCGGAATCGTTGAGGATCAATTCCAAATTGATATCGGGATAGATATCGACAAACTCTTTGACGCGCGGTGTCAACCACGTTGATCCGAAAGCGACCGTGGCCGTAACACGTAAATCGCCACTGGGTTTACTCTTGTCGTCCTTGAGAATGCCTTCAGCGCGCACGACCTTGCCGTAGATTTCATGGGCCGTACGAAAAAGTATTTCGCCTTGCTCAGTCAGAATAAGACCGCGAGCATGACGATGAAAAAGGGGCGCGCCGATATTTTCTTCAAGCGAGGAAACTTGGCGGCTGACCGCCGATTGGCTCAAACTCAATTGTTCACCGGCATGGGTGAGGCTGCCAGCCTCAGCCACCGCATGAAAAATTCTCAATTTGTCCCAATCTAATGACGGCATATTTGATTTTCTTTTGGCCTATGAGCCTTCGTGTTCGGCAAGGAATTTTTCAGCTTCAAGAGCTGCCATGCAGCCCATACCGGCGGCGGTGACAGCTTGGCGGTATTTATCGTCAGTGACGTCACCGGCTGCAAACACACCAGGGATGCTGGTCGCGGTAGAATCGGGTGCGGTCTTTAGATAGTGACCATTGATCAGCTCGAGTTGATCAACAAATAGTTCTGTCGCTGGCGCATGGCCGATAGCGATGAAAACACCGTCTGCTGCGACATCAAAATTTTCACCGCTTTTCACGTTCTTCAGCCGGGCGCCGGTTACGCCGGGAGGATTTTGATCCCCCAATACTTCTTCCAGCGTGGTGTTCCAGAGCACTTCAATCTTGTCGTGATTGAGGAGCCGGTTTTGCAAAATCTTTTCTGATCTTAACTCGTCGCGGCGATGGACCAAGGTGACTTTCGAGGCGAAATTGGTTAGGAACAAAGCTTCTTCTACAGCGGTGTTGCCACCCCCAATGACGAGCACTTCTTTATCTCGGTAGAAAAACCCATCGCATGTTGCACAAGCCGAAACACCGAAACCTTGAAATTTTTCTTCTGAGTCCAGGCCGAGCCATTTGGCTTGGGCACCGGTAGCGATGATGAGGGCGTCGCTGGTGTAAACAGCGCCGCTGTCTCCCGTCAGTCGAAAAGGGCGTGTTTGCAGATCTGCTGACGTAATCATGTCGGAGATCATCTTTGTACCGACATTTTCAGCTTGCTGCTGCATTTGCTCCATTAACCAAGGCCCCTGGACGACATCGGCAAAGCCTGGATAGTTTTCCACGTCCGTTGTTATGGTCAGCTGACCGCCGGGTTGAATGCCCTGGATCAAGGTTGGTTCAAGCATGGCGCGCGCGGCATAAATGGCGGCCGTATATCCGGCAGGGCCGGAGCCGATGATGATAACTTTCGAGTGGTTTGGCGATTCCATAGATTTACTCAAATTAGCTTTGCTGAAGTGAGGGTGTTAGGTAGGCGTTCAAACCCCATGCTGCAAGAGGGTGCTGGTCACAAATGGTCGCAGGGTGCCCAACTCAAGGATTTGTCGAGGCATTAGGCGGCTTCGGGATTTTCTGAGAGGTTTAATTTTCTGCGGATTACGCCTGCGATGCGCGCTGTTTCATTGATTGGTTCATAGGTCCACGATTCGAGCACGCCAATAAAGGGGCGCGTTGCCCCGATCTCACGCATTTCCCGATGAAACAGAGAGAATTTTTCGGATTCTCCCTCAAGTGGAATGACATGAACGGGTTTTCCTGTCGCTGCCGCTTCGGTGACCATGTTGGTTGATTCTTCGGTGACCAAGATATGATCAGCCAGACCGAGCATGGCGAAATATGGATTTTCACCTTCGCCATCCCAAATCATGCAATTGGATCCAGTCAATCGGGTACGAATATAGGCCTCGTTGCTGGCACCGGTTCGGCGGGACGTTGTGATCATGAGACCGTAACCCTCATCGATGAGGCTTTGTAAATGCCCGCATAACCATTCAAGACAGGAAGGTGTGAGTTTGAAGTGGCGGCTATTACCGCCAATCATCACCGCGACAAGAGGCCTCGGCAGCGACGCGAAATGCGATGTCATGCGCTTGGTTTCTGTTTCGAGTAGCTCCGGCGTGACACGATTGGGACTACCAACAATCGGCATAACGTTTTTGCCCTTCATCTTATCGTGTTTGGGGGGCACGACGAGGTCAAAAAACTTGGGATCGATGCGCGGATTTTGGGTTTGAACCGTATAGGTGTCGTTGCCACTCATGCGCCGGATTGCCACCGAATAGGCCACAGTTTGGCGACCACAAGCGATGAGGAGGCGTGGCCATTCGGGACTGAGCGGATCGCTGTCGGATCCAAGGCCGCGCATGGCCATCGGCCAGGGTCGACCAAAAACAGCCTCTGGCAGCCACCGCCAAGGCGCTTTGGGGTGGACCCGCTTCATGGTAATCGGCAAGCCCACGGCTTCAGCCAGTCCGAGGCACTGGTTTTCAGTGCCTTTTCGACCATCGGACAAGACCCAACATTGCGGGGGAGTATTGTTTTGTGTCATATTACTTCGCAAAGTTGGAAGGATATTACGGTATCTCGCAATATAAGAACCGAGCCTCCAGTGGGATCGCCAGATCAGAAAAACATGCCGTCAGG